>NZ_JBQCGW010000086.1:0-15620 GCF_051955275.1 Pseudobacter sp.
GGTATTTTGTTAGTTACTATGATTATTATCAGCCCGAGGCCTATATGCCCGTGTCTGACACCTATATCGAAAAAGATCTCAGCATCAACGAAGAGCTGGATAAACTCCGGCTCCACGCCACTTCCGAACTTCTTTCCGGCAGAAGGGACATCATTGTGGTGGCATCCGTGAGCTGTATTTATGGTATGGGTAATCCCCAGGTGCTGGAAAGCGGTATCATCCGCATCAACCGCGGGCAAACCATTTCCCGGCAGGGCTTCCTCCATGCATTGGTGAACGCCCTGTACAGCAGAACACAGGTGGAATTTACCCGTGGTACTTTCCGCGTGAAAGGCGATACTGTTGACATTAACCTGCCCTACCTCGATCAGGGCCTTCGCATCACCTTCTTTGGTGACGAAATTGAAACCATCGAAAGCCTCGATCTTAAAACCGGTAAGCGCATCGCAGGCAAGGAAACCGCAGCTATCTTCCCGGCCAATCTTTACCTGGCCCCGAAAGACATCATTCAGCAGATCCTTACCGAGATCCAGGATGAAAGCAACGCACAGGTGGAATATTTCAAGAAGACCGGTAAGTTCATAGAGGCACAACGCCTTGCGGAACGCGTGAACTATGATGTGGAAATGATCCGCGAACTTGGCTACTGCAACGGCGTGGAAAACTATTCGCGTTTCTTCGACAGAAGAATACCCGGTACCCGCCCCTTCTGCCTGCTCGACTATTTCCCCGATGATTACCTCATGATCATCGATGAAAGCCACCAGACAATCCCGCAGGTAAGCGGCATGTACGGCGGTGACCGCAGTCGTAAACTGGTGCTGGTAGACTATGGCTTCCGCCTTCCCTCCGCATTGGATAACCGCCCCCTGAACTTCCACGAGTTTGAATCACTCACCAACCAGGTGATATACGTATCTGCCACTCCCGGTGAATATGAACTGGAACAGACCGGAGGCGTAGTGGCCGAACAGGTAGTTCGTCCAACCGGCCTGCTGGACCCTCCCATCGAGATCAGGCCCAGCGTTAACCAGATCGACGACCTCCTCGATGAAATAGATAAGCGCGTGAAAAAAGGCGACCGTGTTCTGGTGACCACACTTACCAAGCGGATGGCCGAAGAAATGGACAAATACCTCGGACGCATCAACATCAAATCAAAATACATTCACTCTGAAGTGGATACCCTGGAGCGCGTGGAGATCCTCCGTCAGCTCCGGCTTGGAGATATCGATGTACTGGTAGGCGTGAACCTGCTCCGTGAGGGCCTCGACCTTCCCGAAGTATCATTGGTAGCCATCCTCGACGCAGATAAAGAAGGGTTCCTTCGAAACGAACGGTCCCTCACCCAAACAGCCGGTCGCGCTGCCCGTAACGTAGATGGCCTCGTGATCTTTTATGCCGACAAGATCACCGAAAGCATGCAGCGCACGATGGATGAAACCAGCCGCCGCCGCGAAAAACAGATCGCCTACAACCTGGAACATGGCATCACGCCAAGGACCGTTACGAAATCAAAAGAACAGGTGATGGCCCAAACCTCCGTTGTTGATATCAAAGGCTACGACCCCGAAAGCCCGCTGCGCGTTATGCCAGGGGAAGAAAGTATCCGTCCCTCTGCTGCCGTTGCAGAAGAAGAGGCAGAGTACCAGACCATTCCCCAGCTGGAGAAAGCAGTAGGAAAAGTGAAGAAAGAAATGGAAAAAGCCGCCCGGGACCTGGATTTCATGGAAGCCGCCAGATTGCGGGATGAAATGTTCTCGCTGCAGAAAAAACTGGAACTGATGAAACACTAAGCACTTCAAAATACTCATGGTGCCGCCAGTCGCTCGCGTCCCCGCGAGTGACGCCTATTGGCTCGCCTCTGGCGAGCACTGGATTCGCCGGAGGCGAATAAATATGGGTCACTCGCGGGGACGTGAGCGACCGGACACACGCGGAGTAAACGTACTCACCCCACCGCATTCAGCCCCCAACTTCCGTCTTCAGACAGGCTTTCAATCGTACTAAATATCTGAGCAATCAAATCGCCTTTGTTGTTAACTTAGCGCCATGAGTCAAAAAGTATTCCTTCTCGATGCGATGGCGCTGGTATTCCGTGCTTATTATGCTTTGATCCGCAATCCAAGGTTCACTTCACAAGGCCTTAATACCAACGCCCAGTTCGGTTTCACCAATACATTGCTTGATCTGCTGAACAACCAGAAGCCAACCCATATGGCCGTGTGTTTCGACACATCAGCACCAACAGAAAGACATACAGAATTTACCGAATATAAAGCCAACCGGCAGGAAGCTCCCGAAGATCTCGTTGCCGCACTTCCATATATTAAGAAAATCATCCGCGGATTCAATATCCCTGTTCTGGAAGTGGATGGCTATGAAGCAGACGATGTGATCGGAACTCTCAGTATTCTGGCCGCCAAAGAAGGGTACGATGTGTATATGGTTACACCTGATAAAGACTATGGTCAGCTGGTGACAGAAAAAGTGAAGATCTACAAACCCGGCTATCAGGGTGGAGATGCCGAGATCCTCGGACCCAAAGAGGTTTGCGAAAAATGGAATATAAAGGAAGTACACCAGGTGATCGATATCCTCGGTCTCATGGGAGACGCTGTTGACAATATTCCCGGTATTCCCGGTGTTGGCGAAAAAACTGCCGCCAAACTACTGGCAGAATATGGCACGCTGGAAAACGTACTGGAAAATGCCGACAAGATCAAAGGAGCACTCGGAGAAAAAGTACGCAACGGAGCCAACTCCGCTATCCTCTCCAAAAAACTCGCTACCATCATCACCAATGTTCCTGTTGAATTCCACGAAGAGGACTTCAAAGTGAAGGAGATAAATAAAGAGATCCTGGCAGAAGTATTCGGCGAACTTGAATTCAAGACCATCGGTAAACGCATATTGGGCGAGAGTTTCAACATAGTGCCCGGAGCTGCACCTCAAGGCGTTCAAACCGATCTTTTCGGTAATGCCATCGATACGCCAGCCGCAAAAGGCAAGCCTAAAAAAGAGGAAGAAGCCACAGACGAAGACCGTGCACCCAGCACCGAAGCCTTACACGCAGGTAAAAACATTAAAAACACAGCACATCAGTACCGTGCCATCACGGAAGATGCGGCCATCGATACGCTCATCAAAGAACTGATGGAGCAACCGGAGATCTGCTTCGATACGGAAACCACCAGTCTCGATGCCAATGATGCAGAACTCGTTGGGATGAGTTTCTCCTACAAAACAGCGGAAGCCTACTATGTTCCCTGTTCTCCCGATCAGGAACAAACGAAAAAACTGTTGCAGAAATTTGCACCGCTTTTTGAGAACACAAACATCACCTGGTTGGGCCAGAACCTTAAATATGATATGCTCGTACTGAAATGGTACGGCTACGAGCTCAAGGGAAATATTTTTGATACCATGCTGGCTCACTATGTGATTGAGCCCGATGGCAAACGTAGCATGGACGTACTCAGTGTGCAATTCCTCGGTTACGAGCCCATTCACATCGATGAACTCATCGGCAAGAAAGGAAAGACACAGGGAAATATGCGCGACGTGGAACTGTCTAAGATCACAGAATACGCAGCAGAAGACGCAGACGTTACCCTCCAGCTGAAACAGATCTTTGCACCCATGCTCAAGACCAGAGAAGTGGAGCGTGTATTCAGCGAAGTGGAAAACCCGCTCGTGAAAGTGCTTACCGATATGGAGTTCGAAGGAGTTCGTATTGATGTGGACTTCCTGAAAGAATACTCTGGTCAGCTGGAGCTCGATGCCAGACAAGCAGAAGAAAATGTATTCCAGCAAGCCGGCGTCCGGTTCAATCTCGGTTCACCCAAACAACTGGGTGAAGTGCTCTTCGAGAAATTACAACTGGATCCCAAAGCCAAAAAGACCAAGACTGGTCAGTATGCTACCGGAGAAGATGTATTGCTGAAACTCGCCGGACAGAATAAGATCGTGGATGATATCCTGGCATACCGGGAGCTCACCAAACTGCGCTCTACCTACGTGGACGCATTGCCGACCATGATCAACCGCAAAACCGGTCGCGTACATACATCCTATGCACAGGCGGTGGCCGTTACCGGTCGCCTCAGCAGCAACAACCCCAATCTTCAGAATATTCCCGTGCGCACTGATCGCGGCAAGGAGATCCGCAAGGCCTTCATCCCAAGGGATAACGGGCACACCCTGCTCTCCGCCGACTATTCGCAGATAGAGCTGCGCATTGTGGCCGCCATCAGCGGAGACCCCGCCATGTGCGAAGCATTCAAACTTGGCAAAGACATCCACACGGCAACTGCCGCCAAAGTATATGGAGTGGATGAAGCCGATGTTACCAAAGAGATGCGCTACAAAGCCAAGAGCGTGAACTTCGGCATCATCTATGGCCAGGGGGCATTTGGCCTGGCAGACAACCTCGGTATCAGCAGAACGGAAGCCAAAGAGATCATCGATAATTACAAGAAACAGTTCTCCTTCATCCAGAAATACATGGATGATACCATCAATTTCGCGCGTGAAACCGGCTACGTGCAAACCCTGATGGGAAGAAAACGCTGGCTTCGCGATATCAACTCCTCCAACTTCACCGTAAGAGGTTTTGCTGAGCGAAACGCCATCAACTCCCCAATCCAGGGAACAGCTGCCGACATGATCAAACTGGCTATGATCAAACTCCACCAGGAATTCAAAAAACACAGGTTCAAATCAAAAATGATTTTGCAGGTGCATGACGAGTTGATCTTTGATGCCATTCACGAAGAGGTAGACATAATTAAGCCTTTGATCCTCGATTGTATGCGATCCGCCCTGCCATTGCCCAACGAGGTTCCGGTAGAAGCAGAGATCGGCGGTGGCAAAAACTGGCTCGAAGCACACTAACCCTCTAATACTTAACGTTCCTTTACCATATCAGGGGCTTGAATTTACAAGCCCCTAACAGTCTGTGGCGTCTTATTTGTGCTATTACTGGTATACCGCATCCGGTTTAACGATTGGTTGTTTTTTAACATGTTCCTGGCGTGCACCCATTAAACATTTTCTTCTCAACCCGTCTAAACTGAGTTCGGATTTCCCAAAACCTAAATTTCCCCGGTATGAAGCTCCTTTATACATTCTTATGTGCAGTTGGACTGGTTACCCTGGTGCAATCCGCCACAGCACAAACCAGTTGGCCCAAAGCCATCGACGCCCAGGGCAACAACCTCAAACTCTATGAATGGCAACCGGAATCATTTGCAGACAATACACTGAAAGCGCGCGCAGCAGTTTCAGTGGTTGCCAGCGGCAAAACAGATCCTGTTTTCGGCATGGCCTGGATCAAAGCCACTACAGAAACCCGTAATAACCAGGTGCGCGTTGTTTCAGCCCGCATCAACTCCCTCAAATTACCGGAAGAGATCAGCGAAGATCAGCTGGATGATATCAAACAACAGATCGAACAGCAGATCCCTTCCATGGAAATTTCCTTCCGTTATGATCAGCTCCAGCAATCACTGCAGCTGAACACACAGCAGACCAAATTAAGTTCCGAGATCAGCAACAAACCTCCCAAAGTGATCTATGCCAATCAGCCTTCTGTACTGGTATTGATCGATGGCAACCCGGACCTGAAAAGGAATGACGATTGGGGAATCGATGCCGTGGTGAACACTCCTTTTACTATTGTGAAGAATCGTGATGGAAAATTCTATCTCTATGGAGGCAAGCACTGGTACGCATCTCCAACAGTGAACGGGCCATATGCGCTCGTTACCAATCCCGGCTCCAGCTTCAACAAAATTGAACAGGCTATCCAGGATGCCAACAAGAACAATGAAGGCGCCGACGATGGAATGGAAAAAGACGAAAACACAATCTATAAGATCATTGTGAGCACTGAACCTGCCGAGCTGATCCAGACGAAAGGAGAAGCCAATCTGGCTTCAGTGGAAGGCACCAGCCTGCTCTATGTTTCAAATTCAGATGATGATATTTTCATGGATATCACCAGCCAGCAGTACTTCGTGCTCATCTCAGGTCGCTGGTACCAGAGCAAATCCCTGACAGGATCCTGGAACTATGTTCCCGCCGATAACCTGCCTGCCGACTTTGCAAAGATCCCTGAAGGATCTGATAAAGACAATGTGCTGGCATCCGTAGCCGGAACAGATGCAGCAAGGGATGCACTTCGCGAAGCTGAAGTGCCGCAAACAGCAAGGGTGGAACGAGAGAAAGCACGCGCAGAAATTGATTATGACGGCAGCCCCGAATTTGAAGATATCGATGGAACCGATCTGGCTTACGCTACCAATACGCCGGCATCTGTACTGAGATGGAGAGGAAGATATTATTCCGTTGATAACGGTGTATGGTTTGAATCCCGTAATTCAAACGGCCCCTGGGTTGTTGCCGTTGAAAGGCCAACCACTGTAGCGCTTATTCCTCCCCGTTATCCCGTTTATAATGTAAAATATGTATACATCTATGATGTAACTCCTGACTACGTGTACATGGGTTACACACCAGGATACCTCAACGCTTATATTTACGGTCCAACCATCGTGTACGGAACCGGTTGGTACTATCGCCCCTGGCATCGTACCTTCTACTATCCACGACCCTGCACCTGGGGATACCGTGTACGTTATAACCCCTGGTATGGATGGGGCTTCGGTTTCAACTATAACTCAGGCTGGTTCAATGCCAGCATAGGTTTTGGTAGCTATCGCCCCTGGAACTACTGGTCGGGCGGCTGGTGGGGACCCCGTTACTACAGTGCTCCGTATTGCTACAGACCCGTGTATCATGGAAGAACTTATGGTTACTACAATAACCGTTACTATGATCATAGATCTGCAGTGATCGTTCGCGCCAACCGTACTACCAATGTTTACAATTACAGAAGGGATGTGGTAACCCGCGATAACCAGCGTTATGCTCCTACATACCGTTACAACAATCGCAGGGATTACGCCAATAATCCTAATGGCATCAGCAGACCTGGCCGCGATTACAATCGCACCAACCCCGGGAACAACGGTGGCCGTGAGTACAATAACCGCAACAACAGGAACGATAATCCACGGGGCCGTGAAATCTATAACGGCAACAATAACAGGCCTAACCGTACCTACGATCCGGGTAATAATAATACGCCCCGCAATGGCGGACGTACCTACGAACGCGGCAACAGCAATAACCCGCGCCCGAATTCCGGCAGCACAACAACCCCGGGAAACGGCACCAGGCCAGGACGCACTTACAACCCCGGCAATAACTCCGGTGGTAATTCCGGAAGTACTCCCGGCAACGGCGGCACACGCCCCGGCCGCAGCTACACCAATCCTGGTAACTCATCAGGAACGGTAGAGCAACCGGCCCGTCAGTACAATCCCGGTGGCCGCGATAATAACAGGAGGGAATATCAAAGGCCTTCAGAAGGCAATACTTCCGGTAACAGGGAAGTAGTCCCCGGCAGAACATATGAACGTAGTAGTGGTAATTCCGGCAGAACCTACGAACGCCCTAACAGCGGCGGGTCCGGAAGATCTTTCGATCGCAGCGGCGGATCCGGAAGAACCTATTCTCCTCCTGCCCGTCAGTCGGCCCCCGTTGAAAGAAGAGTGGAAAGACGCGAAAGCAACGGCGGAGGTGGCGGTGGTAGCAGACCATCAGGAGGAGGCTCTTCAGAAAGACAGGGAGGCGGTGGAGGAAGACCTTCCCGCAACGGTTAAGAGAAATAATTTCTTTTCGCTTACCAATATAACCGCCGGATGCAGCAATGCACCGGCGGTTCTTTTTGCAACACGATACACAGTTTGTGGTATTAATTCACCAATATATTCCACAATTCCAGGCACGGCTTCCTGTATAGCTGAAAACCTGCAGCAGTAAGCCTTTCATCGCTTTTTAATATCCGGTGTATTTGCTTTGGCATAATAATTGGCTAACTTAATTCAGACAACGAATTTAAAAACTCATAAAATATCAGGTTATGAAAACAAAACATGTTGTTATCGGAATGATGGCTGCTGCAGCTGTAGGTGCCGTTGCTGGACTTTTATTCGCACCAGCTTCTGGAAAAGACACCAGAAAGAAAATTGCTGACGGAGCCTGCGATCTGGCAGACTCAGTAAAAAATGGCGCGTATGATCTGGTAGGCAAAGCAAAGAAGAGCCTTCGTAAGAATCATCTGACAGATGATATGGAAGTGGGTTAATAGTAGCAGACTAATCACTCTCTATATATATTCATCTTATAGTAAGCGGGCAGCGTAACATAACGGTGCCCGCTTTTTATTTGTATGGATGTACCAGTAGTTTCTTTGTTTCGATGATCTCTCCGCCTGCGCCAACAAATGTGATCATGTAAGTGCCGGGAATGTAAAGATTCATTTCGATCAGCGTTCGTTCTCCCACTTTCTCTTCTCTCACTCTTCTTCCCAGCAGATCGTAGATCATTACGCTCTTCACTACAACAGCGCCGCTTATGCCAACATAGAATCTTCCGGTTGACGGATTAGGCCATAACAGAAGCTGATAGCCACCCGGCTTTCCCTTCACGGCAACCATATTGGAAAAAGCCTGTTCGTTACGAAGGTTAACCAGTAAGAGGCGGTAGTAACTGATACCTGTATGCGAATTTTCATCCATGATGGAATAGTTCAGCGGATTGATGCTGGTTCCATTCGGCGCCTTTGATTTCACGGTATCGATATCACGGAAGCCGCTTTCTGTGCTCAGCCTGCGCTGTACCACAAAATAATCCTGATCGATCTCAGGCTTGGTGGTCCAGTATACTTTCACCTGTTTCCAGTCTGTACGATAAGCGTTCAGCCAGGCTTTTGTTTCCACCGGCAGCGGCTTGTTGATGCCCGTGAACTTGGTGAAGAATGTGGAGCTTCCGATCATTCCGGTTCCCAGTCTGCTGTTCACCCCACTGTTGGAAAGCGGCGCTCCGCTGGTAAGAAAGCCAATGGCCGGAGGCTGCATCTGGGTGGTGGAATCCCACCTGATACCGTTGTATCTCGATACATACGTACTGTTGCGATTTGTAGCAAAATAACTTCCTTCATCACCCACCAGGTGCTGGAAATAGACCAGGGCATCGTCCACGCCCGGATTAGTGAGTTTGCCAACTTCCCAGGTCTTGTTCACGGAAGAGTCGCGGAGATTAGCGCCGGAAGTAATATTGGCCTTTACACTATCAAACACGCTCATATAATAATCATCTCCCGTTGCAGACTGGCTCTGAATCGCGCCCGGCGTATAGGCATTGGGTTTAGACCCTATAGGGAAGACCGTCAAACCATCGGCAGCAGAAATATTTTCCCTGATCAGTAATCCGCTGCCTGGTGAATTGGAAGTAACCAGGTAGCGGTTCTCACTATAACCACTGATCACGCCTGGATTATTATTTCCCAGTGAAAGGATATTGGTATTGAGATAGAATAATCCCTGCGATAGTTTCAGTTCATGCAGAATTTTAGCACTGCTGCCAGAAAGCTGCAATCCGAATGGATTGCCAAGTTCAAAGTTGGCAAATGCAGGACCTGCGCGGCTGGCAGCATTGTAAGCGGCAAAGAGGGATTGCAGTTCCAGGTCTCCGATAAATCTTATCAGGCCACCTGATCCATTCACACCGTCACCTCCATTACTGGTATCGGTAATGAGCGATCCGGCTTCATTCTCCCAGTGCTTGCCTTTGAAATTCACCACGGCACTTTTTCCGATCCCGAATTTACCGGCATTCAGCACATTGGAAAAGATCGTGGCCGTATCGCCCGCAAAAAAGACCCGGCCGGATTGAGGCACATAGAACCCTGTCTGCGCCTGGGTTTCAGACAGGCTGCAGAGCAGGAGTATAAAAATGATATTTCGAATGATGGCATTCATCAGAACTCTGTGATCGTAATATAGACCGGCGTTGCCGCAAATGTTGCAGTTGCTGTTCCATGATTGAGTATCCTGATCTTTACTGAATAAACAGAACTGATCAGCTGCAGACGGGCAAAAGCCAGGGTACAACTGGCCGGAAGGTCTGCCCCAAAACCAACGGACACTGATGCTTGTGTGGAGGTAGGCGTGTTTGCTGTGGGAACTGTAAAAGTGTATTCAGCAGCAGTTGGTGTATAACCCAGGCTCAGTACTACAAGGGTGGCGCCCGCTATTTGTGTGTTCGCGGCTATCGAGCCGGTAAAACTGATCTGATTTTTATTGATATTACCCTTCGCGCCTAATTTATAGGTTCCGTTGACATCCAGCTTGGCGGTTGTAGTGGTTACCCCCATCGCAATATTACCCGTTGAAGTGATGCGCATGGCTTCATTTGCAGCCAGTGTACCACCTGTCAGAAAGATCATGCTCTTTGTTGTATTGTTATTGGCGAGGTACATATCCTGCCCAGCGCCGAGAAAATAAGTATCATTTGCAAGCCCCGTGCTGATATTGCTTTGCGAGCTCTGTACCCAACCTGATCCATTAATGCCCATGTTTACGAAGTTGGTAGACTCTGTGCCATTGTTGGCTGTGGCCACAATATCAGTACTGGCCTTGGCTGAACTGGCCTGGTTCATGATATTGATCTGGAAATAACTGTTGATACTCCCTTTGGCATAGATGGCATTCACCGAAGAAGTTGTGCCTGCATTCACCAACAGCTTCTCCGGGTTACTGGCATCAAAGCTGGTTGCCCCGATGGCCACATTACCGGCAGTGGAAATCCGCATCCTTTCCGCATTATTGGTATAGACAGGCAGATCGAAATTATCCAGCGTACCCAGGATCCGCAGCGCACCCACGGTATTACCCGTGAGTAGCCAGGCGTTGGATGCAGTTAAGGTACCGGCTGTCAACGCCTGCCAACTGCCGTTGGTGCGCAACATCAGCTGGCGCGTAGGTATGAAATAGATCACCATTCCGTCCGGAGGGCTGGAAGTGTTGATCACAACTGTATCACTCAAGCGCGGAAATAATAATCCCTGATTGGTAGAACTGAGCTCCAGCAGCGCTGATTTTATCAGCGTGGTGGGATTGGCGCCCAGCTTCAGTTGCTGGCCAATGAGCGCGCAGCAGCAAACGAACAGGAACATTCCCGTTATAACATACTTCTTCAGTAGTAACATAGGACAGATGCTTTACCTCATTTACTTTTTGATGATGAACCAGTTGGTTCCGTCTGTTTGTATCGTCACAAAAGTCCAGTCATTGTAAATGATGAAATTCGAACCTCCGTCAATGGTGGCAGAAGTTGGAGTGATGGTCAGTGCATTGTCGATCCCCCCTGTACCGATCTTTTTGATGGTATAGATCCGGCCTGTTAGTCCCGTTGGCGCAGGTAAGGTTACGGTTATCGCGCCGGTAGTGGTATTTGCCAGCACCGTATTATCTGTTCCCGTTACGGTGGTACTTGCTGTTATGGTGCGTATGCCGATGGATAATGATCCTGTAAGCTGCGTGGTGGAGTTGGCGTTTCCGGTTGCACCAACAAGAAGTGCAGCACCAGCTTTCACACTATCCTGGAAAGTTTTGGTACCTCCGATGGTTTGCGCGGTTGTGGTTACCACACCGCGGGCCGTTGGGCTGGCACTGGGAACATTCAGGAACACACTGTCCGTACCATTCGTAGTTACGGTTAGGTCCGTACCCTGGTTCTTGAAAGCAAACCCCTGTGCCGAATCACGGTTACCATTGATACTTCTGATGGCATTGCCGAAGGCAGAAGCACTCACCACCCTTTTCTGGATCACACCATTGGTGGAAACCAGCACAGTATCAGAAGCTGCATTGGTGGTTAAGTTGTTCAATCGCGCCACTCCATTCACCACCACGCTGTCCGCAAATGTTTTGGGACCGCCGAAGGTCTGTGCACCGGCAGTAACAATACCGGGATTGGTCAGGTTAGCCGGGTGAAGCGTGAGCACCCTGGTGCCCATGCCCGTACTGTCAATAGTAATACCATTGATATCCGGCAGGGTGGCTACCGCCCCGATAGTGATGGTCTGAATGGCGCTCTGAATTTTCTGCCAGTCAGCATAGGTCAGGAAACCATAAGGCTTGGTGGCTCCTGAGGATCCGTTCTGCACAGGCAGGTTGAGGGCGATGGTGCTATCCGCCACACGGTTCTCCACCTGCACCGTGTCTGTAGCAAGACTGGGCGCAGCAGTGATGCTCAGGGTCTGGCGCTCAATACCGTTGATAGCACGGATCGCATTGGCGAATATGCTGGACGAAATGGTCCTTTTAGAAACGGAACCATCTGCTGCAATCACCAGTACATCCAGTTCAGTTGAACCGGTTGGAAGATTTTCCAGTTTCACAGTTCCATCCACATTCAGTTTGGCTGTTGGGTTTGCCTGCCCGATGCCAACATTGCCCGATGCGTCTACACGTAACCGTTCGGTATTGTTTGTACGCACTACCAGCGGCTGACCGTCAATGGTTCCGATGAAATTGGTAGCAGGATTGGTTCCCGAATTACCGGTCAGCGACCAGTTGGATGTTGCGGATGCAAGGTCGGCAATTTTTACCCAGCTACCGTTGCTGCGTAAACGAAGACTTTGGTCTGAACTCAGAAAGATGATCATCCCATTGGGAGGAGTCAATAAATTAATGGCCGCAGTATCTGCCAGGCGCGGAAGCAGCAAGCCCTGACGGGTGCTCTCCAGCTCAAGTATACTCGACTTTTGAATGGTTGTTGGGTTGTCTCCGATTTTTAACTGTGCATGCAGGAATGTTGAACAAATTGCGAACGCAAGAAGTAGGAGCGTCCGCCGCCAGCGGGTAAGTTTTGGCTTCATATTGGATACTTTTCGGGATATAGAAAATGGTTATCAGCATAAGGTTACGACAAAAATTGAAGTCTTATAATAATTTTAACCGCTGTATAAAAATATTATTTCGAAGTGTTTAAATATTAGTATTAATCTCTCTAACAAATACCCGGAGCGGGTCAGAGTGCGGATTTTCATCTACGGGTGACCATTAAGGTTGGAGTGTGATATGAGGGAAAGAAGGCCCTCCTCCCTTTTCCGTATTTTTGCATTCCTATGTTTACTATATATTACTGTTACGACGCATATTGCGGCTGGTGCTATGGCTTCAGCCCTGTGATCAGCAAACTGGCAACTGAATATAAAGGCAAGATCAATTTTGAGGTTCTCTCCGGGGGCATGATCCTTCCGGAACAACCCCGCCATATCGGCGTTACAGCCGGATATATCGCGCAGGCCTACAAAGTGGTGGAAGAAAGAACAGGCATCAAATTCGGGGAGGATTTCCTCTGGCATATCTTCAATCCGGATCAGAGCGACTGGTTCCCCAATTCCGAAAAGCCGGCTATTGCCATGTGCATCTTCAAGGAATACCATCCTGATCAGCAGGTAGCTTTCGCTTCCGACCTTCAATACAGTCTGAACTATGAAGGGCGCGACCTTACTGATAATGAAGCCTATCGCCATCTCCTGGAGAAATACGGGATCCCCGCTGAAGAATTCTATACTAAACTCCGGAGCGAAGAATACAAACAAAAGGCTCAGTATGAGTTTGCCCTTTGCAAACAACTCCAGGTTACTGGTTTCCCTGCTGTACTGATACAGGTAGGAGAAACAAAATTTTACCTGCTCAGCCGTGGCTATTCTGATTATGAAACCCTGCAGCAAAGAGTGGAAAATGTGCTGAAAGAAGTGAACCAGGTGAACGGTCATCACTGATCAGCTGATAAATGACCATTTCCTTCGGCCGCATGAACGTCGGTTTATCCGGATAATAACCTTGTTCATCCCATTAAAATCCCCGTGCCTGTTGGGTCAGGAAGCTATTTTCAGTAAATTACTTGAAAATTATTCTTTATATGAAAAAGATTGCTTCGGCCTTTTGTACCATCGCTCTGTTCTCATTAGTAGCCTGTAACAACGCCGGCAACGAAACAAAAACGGAAGCGACTAAAACAGATACCACCGCATCAACAACACCCGCTGCGGAAGCAGCACCTCCTCCACCCCCCATGGACAGCGCCGCTATGATGAAGATGTGGATGGAAATGAAAACTCCCGGTGACATGCATAAGATGCTGGCATCACAGGATGGTAACTGGGACAATGAAATGACCATGTGGATGGAACCTGGCAAACCACCAATGACATCCAAATCAACTTCCACCAATAAAATGATCATGGGTGGCCGTTACCAGCAAAGCACTTACAAAGGAACCATGATGGGCGAACCTTTTGAAGGGGTGAGCACCCTGGGGTATGACAATACAAAGAAGAAATTTGTAAACAGCTGGGTAGACAATGGCGGCACTGGTATCATGTACATGGAAGGCACTTATGATCCAGGCACTAAAACCCTTACACTTTCAGGCTCTATGCCAGACCCTGCTACCGGTAAGGACTGTTCGATGCGCCAGGTGATCGTTTTCACAGACGATAAACACCATACCATGGAAATGTACAATACGCCCGCAGGTGGACAGGAGATGAAGATGATGGAGATCAAATCAACGAAGCGCTGATTTTTTCTGCAGCATAAAAAAAGCAGGCCGTGCAAGCCTGCTTTTTTGTTTCGGTTTTCTGAGGTTAGCGCCAGGCGCCAATGATGGCGCCCATCAGCAGGGCAGCAAGAATGCAGTAGCCGCCATTGATCAGGATATGCCTGAAGGTTTTGTGCTCATACAATCCAATCACTGCCACAAATGCAAAAACGCCCACACCGGTGAAGAAGCCAGCCAGTGCGCCTTCTATCAGGCCAGTAGCCTGCAGGCCATCGCCCTCCAGCCTGCTCACGGGATTGGCCAGCAACATGCCCAGATTGGTAGCAACCACCAGCGACAAAACCAGGCTCCATCCAAAGATCTTGCCTTTGTTGCTTTTACGAAGCTCTTCCACTGTCATGTCGTTTTCCTTCATCCAGGCCCTGCCGAACAAGGCCGGTGAATACCAGATCCCACCGGTCACCAAAGCAGTAATGCCGGCCACAAGAACTGCCAGCCAGTTTACAGATTGCATTACCATCTTTCAAAATTTTGTAAGTAAAATATTCCTGCTTCTCATCACTACTTCTAAGCTATTTCACTAATTTTTGCATAACAATTCAAATAGAACCGGGGTGGAAAAAGAGGCGACGAAAACAAACAGCACGGTGACGAAATCACCAGGGTCAACAAGGGTGAACGATATCGGATTCAGACTGGTGCTGGTCCCTTTCTTTGGTATTCTCATTCCACTGGTGACCAGGCTGGTTGATCACGCATCATTCCCGCACTGGAAGATCAAATTGAGTTATCTGTATACTATCGGTTTATCATTACTGATATGGGAGGGAAACCGTTACCTTCTTTTTACACTGCGCAGTTATTTCAACTGGTTCAATCAACCGATGCGCAAAGTGATTGTATTGGTGCTGGCCGCTTCTTTCTTCACCATTCCTATCAGTGTTCTGCTGCTCATTATCTGGTACCAGCTCTTTCAGCAGGGAAGGGTACAATGGGATGTGGTAACCGAAAGTACACTGGTGATCATGATCTCGGTGCTCTTCATTGTGCATGTGTATGAAACCGTATTCCTGGTGAAAGAATCGGAAAGTGAAATGGTAAAGAATGCACAGCTGGAACAGGCAAAAGCCGAA
>NZ_JBQCGW010000087.1:0-14204 GCF_051955275.1 Pseudobacter sp.
TTTTTTCAGCCATTCCAGTTCCGGGGCAGCCAGTATCTGACAGGCTGCCTGGATCTCTTCACCGGCAATATCATCTCCCACTTCCTTCAACTTCATGAAACAACTGCTCAAATGTTTGAGCACTTCAATGGTTGTATTAACACTTTCCGCCAGCTGGTTGTAATTCTTATTTACCCCGATAGCAAGCGCCATCCGTTTGCCCAATACAGCTGCCGGTGCAGCAAACCGGTTTCCGGTTGCTGTGTTCAGGTAATTCTCCATTACTTCAACAGCTTTCCCGGTAACAGGAAATTTCAAATCCAGTTCTCCGAACCTGCTGAAAAGCGCCGCCCGCTGGTTGATCTGCTCCGCATCTGTCAGCGGATGCCGGAAAAAAGACTCCAGCAATCTTTCTCCTCCTGCTGTCTTTACTTTATTGAACATCCCAAAGATGGCATTGGGCTTGTATTTTCCCATCAGGTTAAGATCCTCAAGCGTTTGCTTGTCTATCAGGAAACTCATATTATCAGCTTTTAAAATTGTCCATTGCGCAGGATATCCAGGATACCTTCATTATTGATGATGATCATACCATGCCGGTCGGCAGAGATCCCGCTCCCGAGTTTATGAGTATATACCGGCTTATCTCCTTCCATTAAAGTAGGCAGGTACAAAAACTGAATATTCTCGCATTCGGTTGCCAGCTGCTCCCCAGCTTCCATGATATGGGTTGACACCACGAACATGCAATTCGGTTGGCTCGCAAATGCAGCAGTGATGGCTACTGTAGCTTCATAGGCATCTTTCACATTGGTGCCACGGAACAGCTCATCGAAAATGATGAACAGATTCCTTGCATTTTCAAGCTCTGCCGCCATCTTCTTCACCCTTAATACCTCCGTATAAAAATGACTGTAACCCATATTCAGATTATCAGGAAGATTGATGGTGGTCAGCAGTCCGTCACAAACAGAGAACCGCATCCGGGAAGCAGGCACGGGAAAGCCTGTATGGGCCAGGAATATCGCGATGCCGAGGGATTTCATGAAGGTTGACTTACCGGCCATATTCGCCCCGGTGAGGAAAACGATATTGGAATGTGGCAGCATTGCAATATCGTTGGCCACCGGCTTTGCCAGTTTGGGATGATATACACCTTCCATCTCCATGATATGCAATTCGCTTTCCAGTGCTTCAGGAAAAACAAATCCCCGCTGCCGGGCAACCATGGCCACTGAGATATATACATCCAGCCTGTAAACGGCTTCCAGCAATTTCTTTACCTCTGCAATATGAACAAACCGGAGCAGGCGATCATAAGCAGCCGCTTTTTCATAATCGATCTTTACCGGAATTTTTTCCTGCAACAGCTGCTCAAAATGCGGCCGCATCAATATTTCCTGCGCAGCCCTGATCTCCGGTGCATAGGATGAGCCCTCGGTTTCCTGCATTGAAGTATGTATGAATTCCTGAAGGAGGATCAATATTTCTATTACAGAAACAATGCCTTTCACCACTTGCTGGAAGGCAGTATCTGCGCCGATCACCTGGTTGAATCTGCGGCCCAGTGTATTATTCTGTGCAGACAGGCGGCTCCGCTCGTCTGTGTCTGAAAGGTAACTCTCCGCGGCATCAAACAGCTCTCCCTGAAAAGGGAAGCTGGTTTGATGCGTGAAGAAATAGTATATGATGCTGCTTCTCTTTCTGATATCTTCCAGGTTGGCAAGAGGATACCGGAACATCTGCTCCAGCACGCCGGCGCCGCCACGGGTATAGGTACGATTGAATATTGCATACACCGCATCATTGTCGCGCTTTCCGAAAATATTCAGATCGTCCAGCGTTTGCTTATCAATTATCAGGCTCATCATTTTTAATTTTATCTTCCTTTTCTGCGTAGCCAGATGATAGTGCCGCAGCACATGAGAATGATGGGGAATAGCCATTTGATACTGAAGCCGGCGATGGCCCAGGCTGTCTTTCCCATCTTCAATGCATTGTCGGGAAGTGGTGGCCGGCGCATATCGATCGGCAATTCATCATCAGTGAGCCAGAAGAAAGCTCCACTGATAAAATTGAAATTGGCGGGCGATACATCTTTCCGGTTCATCATCAGTTCACCATTGCTCAGGTAATCCGCATCTCCCACCACTACGATCTTCTGTTCTTTTCCATTGATCTTTCTGCTCATGGCAATAGCAACCGGATAAGGCTTTTCAATCTCGCCAGCTGCAGCATTGATCACTACTGTATCATCAATAAAGTTTTTGGTCTCCAGTTCATTCCAGCCACCTGTGGTGTCGCTGGTGAAGAGCGGCACTACATCAAATCCTTTAACAGCAGAATAATCCAGCGCCACGGCAGTTTTCATTGGCAGCAACTGTTCATACTGACGGATCGTTTTGAAATGGAAGGCAATTTTCTGCGACTCCCTGGTAGGTTTCAGCAACAGGAGGTCCGACTGGAATTTCTTACTGGGCTTTACCAGCACACCCGGCATGAATTTCACGCCGATCGGCTCCACCACAGGATTCATGATCTCCTGACGACCAGGTTCACCGGCAATGATGAGGTTCCCTCCACGATCGATATAATCCTGCAGGTGTTTCATTTCATCGGCAGTGATCGGTTTTTTCGGTTCCGCTATCAGCAGGATGCGGATATGCCCGGGGATGGCTTTAGCCAGGGTGATATCTTCAAAATCAAAACCCTGGTTGATAAGCGCGTAACGGAATGATTTTTCCTGCGCAAACATATTGTACCCGCGATCCTCTTCTGCATTACTAGACCGCTCACCATGACCGGTCAGAAAACCAACGGTAGGCAGCTTGTCAATGACAAGACGCTTGAAGGCAGCTGTGATCTCGGTTTCAGAGGGCAGGCGCATCATATCATCGTACACACGCAGGTATGTCTGCTTTCCATTCTCGCGTTCGAGGCTTCTCACAAACCTGAACCGTTCAGGCTTCAGGTCTACTTTTGAACTGAATTTCGAATAAGGATAGATCGGGAATTTATAATCATAGAGTTTGGTAAGCGTATCTATCAACTGCTCACCATTCAGTGTGGGGAACTGTGTATCCAGTTGTTTGTTCTCCGTTTTCTCATAATAATACTCGTATTTCAGTTTGATCCCCGGCTTGAAACGTATATACTGCCTGAACCTGTCCACATCATATTTGTACATGGCAGGTTGTGCTATCCAGTTGTTCTCTTCCAGCATATTGGTGTAGGTGGTGATGGTGAGCCCATCTTTCAGATGGCTCAACACTTCCTGACTGCTTTTGGTCAGTGTATTGGTTTTGGTACGCGTTGCATCGTAGAAGGTCATCAGTGAGGGCTTGGCGCTGAAGTATCCCAGTAACATCGCGCCCACGAAAATGCCTGCAAACCTGGCTGCAACAACATACCACGATTTTTTCTGCCGCCCGCTCTGCAGCTTCACGATACTGAACCCGATAAACAGTGCAATAACTATAAGGAAGTACAGCAGGTCTTCACTGGTGATCAGGCCGGCAATAAAATTATCGCACCGCCCTGAAATAGCCAGCCAGTAGGTGATATCCCTCACAAACTCTATCTCCTGTCCTACGCCTTTCACATAGTTCAATACAGCAAAGATGCCGAGCGTTCCCATGGCGGAAACCACGGTATAGGAAGTGAGTGAGCTCATGAAAAGGCCGATGGCGGCATAGGCGCAGGTCAGCAGGAAAATTCCCAGCAGCCCTGTCAGGATCAGTGGTATGTCAACCATTTTGATGGTGAAGGCTGCAAAGAGACCGAACACCGCCAGCACTGCTATCAGCACGAACGCATACACTACCAGCGCAAGGTATTTACCGAAAATGATCTGCCTGCTCCTGAGTGGGGAGGAGAAAAGCAGTTTGATGGAACCGCTGCTGAACTCACGGCTCATAACACCCATCGTAAGCAGTGGAATATAAAGAAAGATGTATTGCTGCACGATAGTGAAAGTTCCCTGAATGCCTCCAAAGGTGCTGGCAGTTGCGCTCCAGAGCTTCCATCCGATCAGTTGCCTTCTCATCATTCCGCTGTACAGATCATGGAAAACCAGTCCTGTCTGAAAAGCAAAGATCACAATGATCAGCCAGGCAATGGGTGAGAAAAACAGTTGCTTCAATTCCGCCTTGGCTATCTTGATAATTGGTTTCATAATATTTTTCAGGGTTTACTCAGATTGATTGGTTGATAAGGCTGCAAAAACATTTTCGAGCGACATTTTTTCCAGGGATATTTCCAGGAGCCGCCATTTCTGGTGCACACTGGTTTCAATGATGCGCTCCATGGTATCATTGGCATCGGTGTATTGCACCCTGTACCTGATCCCGCCAAGGTGATCCACATTCAATACACCAGGAATGGCCAGTAACTGTTCCATCGGCGGTGCTGCGATCATGGACATCACGATGGTGCTGGGCATGATATAATTATCGAACTCTTCAATAGAGCCGGCAAAAGCAACAGTGCCCTGATTGATCATCCAGATATTATCGCAAAGCGCCTGCACCTCCTGCAGGATATGCGTTGACAATACCACTGTTCTTTCTTCCGCGATCTCCCGGATGAGGTTACGCACTTCCAGGATCTGGTTGGGATCAAGGCCATTAGTGGGTTCGTCCATCACTACAAATCCAGGCTTATGAATGATGGATTGCGCGATCCCCACCCTTTGCTGATACCCTCCTGAGAGATTGCGGATCAGCCTTTTCCTGAAATGAGTAACGCCTACTTTTTCCATGGCCTCCTCCACAGCTTCTTTCACCTTCTTCTCTTCCATCAATCGCATATGCGCTGTGTGCTCCAGGTACTCCTCCACAGTCAGATCGATCAGCAGTGGTGGTTTCTGAGGAAGAAACCCGATATGCTGTTTGGCAGTTACGGGATCCAGCCGCATATTCACCCCCCTGATATAGATCTCTCCCTGCGTTTGTTTCAGCACACCGAACATGATATTCATGATGGTGGATTTGCCGGCGCCATTGGCGCCGAGCAATCCATAAATCCCGTTTTTTGTCAGTTCGAAATTGATATTCTTTACTGCCCATTGCACACTATACCGGTGCGACAGGTTTTCAACCTTTACAATTGATTCGGTCATATATGATAGTTATACGTATTTGTTATTAACCGGGATATCTCCTGAGTGTGTATTCGAAATAAGAGCCCCATTTCCAGGCCAGGTCAACCACGTTGCCAACATTGGGAACGGTATACAGGATGCCCGTTTGTCCGGGGTTGGCGGACCCCAGCACATCGTTCTTCAGACTGCAGATGGAGAACCTGCCGTTATCGAGCAATACACCGATCTCTCCGGATACTGCATCGGATATGATCTTCTTGATTTTTCCTGTACCGAAATCATGATAAAGAGTGATCTGCCTGGTATTCACATCGTAGAAGTAAAGCTTGCTGCCTTCTCCTAAAAAGAGATAAGTAGAATTGAAGATCCTGTGATAAACAGTATTATCGGTAACAATCCCATTACCTGCAAAAACCTCCTGCTGGTGCTCGCTTACTTCAATGAGCGTGTACTTCATCGTGAGGCGGTAGTTCTGCATCATGTACTGACCCGTTACATCATTCTTGATGATATTCATGTAATAAAGGCCGTTGGAATAATCGCCGCAATATTTCAGCGTATAACCAGCCTGATTGGTAAGATCAACCCATCCCGCGGGAGGCGTTGAACCGGTAGCATCTTTGAGATACATCTTTCCACCGACATAACTGTTATCTCCGCTGGTAGTGTACAGTCCGATAAAACGCCTGTTCAGATCATCATACAGGTACACTATCTCTGACTTGTCGTACGCAGCTTCCACCAGTTCGGAAATATGTGCTCCACCTCCTTCAAAGTAGATCGGAAGATCGATAAAGAGGCCATCATGCACACCTCCCATCATGCGGGAGTTCCGCTTCCAGTAGATATTTCCATCGGATCCATGCATGAAGTTCACAGGACCGCCATCTATGAAGTTCACAGGATGGGAGCCATTGGGGAAGACGGATCCCGGAAAGGAATTGCGGAGTGATAACACTTTGGAGAAATCATCCCCATTCAGGAACACCGGCGTATTTCCCTGCAGCACCAGCACCTCGTCCTTTGAATAATCAGTAAACACACGGGTGATGAGCTTTTGAGGATTATCGCCCAGCGGATTATTGGGATACAGATTATCGTAGAGATCAGGAATGTATTTGTACTCGTAATAGGTTACGTTGTTGGCATCCTTTTTAGCATCCCTTCTCACAAAGCTCAGTCCTGATTTACCTCCATCATTGGTAAGGAACAACCAGCCTGCCTTGTAGGGCGACACTACCTGCACCTGCATGGCAAAGCGGGTAACGATGCCTGTGGCTTTTTCTTTTACATAGAGGTAGATCATTACATATCCGGAGAGATCGGGTGCATACCGGAGATTCCTTTCCCTGGACACTACGGAGTCCACCTGGCGCCATTCGTACTCGAAAGCAAGTGTATCACGGTCCGGATATTTCCAGGTGATCACAGGGTTCACCCGCAGCGTATCTCCCAGGATCACCGGTGTAGCCGTAGGTGTGGTGATGGTCCTGATCTTGTTGTAATCTACCAGGTCATAATTGCCTTTGTCTTTATAACAGGACTGCACCCCTGTCATCAACAACAGGATCAGCCATGGATTTATAAACTGTTTCATGCATATTAGTATTAGTGGGTTAAGCTATCCGCCGATCATTTCAACGATCATTTCCTGGCCGTTATCCTCATACACGGTCCTTCCAGCATCTTTTTCCTGCAACAGATAGCTCTTCAGTTTCATGGTGTAATAACGTACCGCGTCGATATCGGCGGAATTGATCTCGGAAAGGCCAGTAACCTGGATGAACAGTTTATACTTCTTATCGGAATATTCGCCCAGGTAGTACCACTCCACATTCTGGTCCCACCAGTCTGGCCTGGCGATCACATTGGAGATATTCAGTATCGATACGCAATAATCCACCTGACCGTATTTCAGTTCATCCGTGGACTCTATCATCATTACCAGTCTCACCGGTTTCACTGAGATATCCGGTAATTTCTTCACGGTGATCCAGGCAGTATCCGAAGTCCTGTTTGCCTTCAGCGTAAAAGTGGCAGGCAGGCTGTAATGTTGTGGTGTGGCCGTACTCTGGTCTTTCACTACCGATATTTTGTATTGCCGGTCCTTATCTGATGGCTTACCCACCAGTTCCACTATTAGCGGAGCCTGTGCTTCATCATCGTTTGGAATTGCCAGGAAGGAGAACATGGACGAGTCTGTGTAACTCTTGTTGAACTGCACGTGATCACCTGCATCGTAGCGCATGATCTCATCTTTTTTGCAGGACTGCATCATTGCCAGTGCAACGAACATTATTATGGTGTTTCGGAATAATTTCATGTGGCTGTTTTTTAAAGGAGATAGTTGGTTTCACTGGCTGGCAAGGGTGCGAACCAGTCTTCCGGTGCCATGATGATATCATTGTTCCCGTTGAAAATATTCCTGTTCAGCCTTTTGAACAGGAAGAAGGTCTGGCCTTCAGTAAGCGTTTCCCGGATGATATCCTTCACCAGTTTTTCCATCAGTTCCTGTCCATTGACAGCATCACTGATCTTCGCTTTAGCGCCCCTGTTGGTGCGCAGCGTGTTGAAGATGGCCACAGCCTCGGGAATATTTCCCTGCCTGATATGATACTCGATGATGATATGGTACATCTCGGTAAAGCGCATCACCGGCAACAACGGCCCCTGCTGAGCGGCCATGCTGGTGGCGTTGTAGGAATTTCCTTTCGGCCTCATCCAGGTGATATAGCGTTCATCAGCATACCTGTTGTACCATCCCACGATCCTGTAATCATCCATATCTCCTTCAAACAACTTGCTCATATAAGCCTGCGGGATGCGGTAGAATTGATTGGCAATGCCGGATGACTGGATCTGTGCATCGTAATTGTTGTAGTTCTGGCCATTGGCGAAACTGAGCACCAGTTCATCCGGTCGCTTGGTGTAGATATAATCAACATCGGTGATCTGCCCCTGGTAGATAGAGCTGGTCCAGGTGAACCAGTTCCTCTTATGCGCATCATACACCACTTTGGCATGCTGGAAAGCCTGTTCGTAATCGCCTTTGTACAGGTACACGCGCGCCAGCAATCCCGTTGCTGCGAAATAGTTCATCCTTTCCGCCCTGAAATTGAAGAAGTCGCCCTGCGCAAGGGGGATCCACGATCCGGGGTTCCTGATCCTGCCTACCGCAGAGCGCATCACAGTACGCAGGTAAATGGTATCGATCTTCTCCAGTAGGGTACGGCTCTGCCCCAGGTCATTGATGATATTGGTGAACACAGCAGGCATTGTCAGCCGTTCCGGCTGCGTTTCCGGATATTTTTTCACATAAGGGATGGCGGGGCCTGCAAATCCTGTTACAGGCGCGGGGCAAAAGATCCTGAGCAGGTCGAAATGCAGCATGGCCCTCACACCGTACATTTCGCCCAGGATCATATTTTTCTCGTTCGCGCTTTCAGCGAAGAAGCTGGTATCCCTTGCTTCAACAGCCTGGATAATATTGTTACAGTTGGCCAGTGTTCTGTAGGCACTCTGCCAGATCTGTTCCATACTTGCCTGAGCAGTGGACACCTCCCAGTTGAAGCGGGCTGCTTCACGATAATCGTAGGGTATATTATTGATATCGTAGTTATAGCCCATAGCGCTGATAACGCCATAGCTGAGGTTCCTGCCGTAAAGCTCGGTAGCGGACAACATTTTGTACACCCCGTTAACGGCCACACGGATCCCCTCTCCGTTCTCGAACATCGTTTCCTCCAGTACCTGGTTGCTGGAAGAAACGTCCAGGAACTTCTTACAGGACATATTGAGCAATATGGGTAGCAGCAGCAGTAGTTTCCAGTATTGTGTTGATCTCATATTGAAACTTTTTTAGAAAGAAGCGTTGATAGTGATCGTGAAAGTTCTGGCATATGGATAGTCGAGACCCATTTCTCTTTTCACTGTTGAGAAGCGGGCCACATCGTTCATGAGGAAGGAAGTCCTCAGGAAGCTCATGCCTGTTTTCTTTTTCAGCCATACGGGATCGAAATCATAACCGAGAGAAAGGGAATTGAAAACAACATAGTTGTTTCGTTGCAGGAAACGTGATGTGGGCCTGGTAACAAAGTACCTGTCCTGGATCGCCTTCAGTGTTGACATATCACCAGGCTTCTGCCATCTTTCCGTCAGCACGCGCCTGTCTGCATTATTATAAGCGAGGTTGGCATTCTCTACATTATCCACCAGTGTCTGATTGTATAGATCTCCACCGAACTCATACATGAAAGTGGTGAACAAAGTGAACTGCTTATAACGTGCATTGATACCCGCAGTTCCCTGTGCCCAGGGCTCCGAGTTACCGATCGGTTGCTGGTCCATCGGGCTCCAGTCGTATGTAATGGAACCATCTGGCCTCATATATACTTCCTTTCCGTTTGCGGGGTTGATACCGAGGGAGCGCATGCCGTAGATAGTGGTGAGCGAACTTCCTTCTTCATACTTCATGATCGGCCTGGCAAATTTGGCATTCTGCTGATTGTAATACAGGATCAGCGAAGGGCTGGTGCTGTTGTTATAACCGCCGTAATAATCGTCTATCCGGTTATTGTACCGTTTCATGGATTGTGCGATCTCCATGATCCGGTTCCGGTTATGCGCCATATTGCCGATCAGCGTGAAACTGAAATCCTTTGTATTGATGAAGTTCAGGCTGGTCTTGATTTCGAAGCCTCTGTTGAGCACTTCACCGATATTATCGCGGTATACCAGGAAGCCGGAAGACGAAGGAAGGGAAACATCCGTGATCAGGTCATAGGTCCGCTTATTGTAATAGTTGAATTCAATATTGTACCGTTTGAAGAGGGTCATATTGGCGCCGATATTCCAGCTCACCTGTTTTTCCCATGTGAGCCTGTTGTTGCCCATATAGGTAAGACCGGATCCGATACCGGTAGGATACCAGTCGTCAAGCAGGATCTTGTACGTGTTCCTTGCCATATAAGGCGAGAAGTTGGATTTACCGGTCTGCCCGATATTAGCTGTTACACGCAGCATATTGATGTAGGGAAAATTCCTGAAGTATTTTGTATTGTGCAGGTTCATTCCTGTACCTACGGACCAGAACGGCGCCCATTTATTTTCTGTTCCAAACTCGGAAGAGCCGTCCATCCGGAATGATCCATCAAAGAGATAGATATTGTTCAGGCTGTAATTGAGCGTGGCAAAACTGCCGAGCAGCCTGGCCAGGTTATCGCTCCTGTCTGGCTTACGTGTGATCTCAAAGGCATAGGCCGGAGAATTGAAGCTGCGGTTTGCAAATCCCCTGTACAATGCAGAACTGAACTCCGAGCGTGTTGACCTTCCGTTCACACCCAGCGAAACATTGATATTATGAGCATCGATGGTTCTGTTGTAGGAAGCGAAAATATTCGAATTCCAGCTGAGGTTTTTAGTGGCAGTCTGATTGAGCTCGCCTTTCGTGAAAAGATCACTTCTTCCATACAAAGCAGACTCCGGAGAAGTGAATTTGTCTGTGTTGGCATCCTTGTACTCAACAGCAAACTGGGCTTTGATGAAAAGAAATTTGGTAACGAACCAGTTTGCCGTGAAGTTATTGGTCCATTCCCGGTACCGGGCCCTGTCGAAATTCCCTACCGTTGATTCATACATGGGATTGAGCACCTGGTTTGCGTTATAGTTGGGAAACTCTTTTATATACTTGCCGGTGTTCTCATCATACATATTGAAATATGGCTGCAGCCTGGTATAGTCGCTGAACTTCCCGTAAGGTGATTCTTCTGAATTCACCGCATCGAAATACGTCTGGTTGCGGAACTGCAGTTTGGTGGTTTGGTACTGAAGGGTGAGCCCCGCTCCCATTCTTTTACGGAACGACTCTTTCATTACACCGTTCTGGTTATCATACTTGAGGTCAACACCCACGCGCATCCCCTGTGAACCACCTTCAATATATACATTGTGACGGTGGTTGATCATTGTGCTGAGTGGTTGTGAAAGCCAGTAAGTGTTCACGCCTTTGAGGACCTCATTTTTCTTTTGCTGCATTTGCCATAACCCTTCGAGAAGATTGGACGCATAGCCAGGATCGGATTTCGGAATATAGGGCTCATAGATTTTTGCAGCATATTCTGCATCCAGCTTTTCCTGTGCGTTCATCATGTTATAGCTGGTGAGATCGGGGGCAGTAACAGAGTAATTGCCATTGTAATTGACGCGGAACTCTCCTGGCCTGGGCAGTACCGTTTCAATCACCACAACACCGTTGGAAGCACGTGAACCATACATGGCCGTAGCAGCAGCATCTTTGAGGATGGTGATATTGCTGATGCGGTTGATATCCATATCATAGATCTTCTCGATAGCCACTTCAAATCCATCCATGATAAAGATGGGAGTATTGGGATTGTTCTTGAGAGCGAACTGCGAAACGCCTGAACTGCCAGACTCCAGTTTATCCAGTTCCTTGATACCCGGAAAACCGGACTGGCCACGGATATAGAATTCAGGCAGCACATTGGGATTGGAGCCCATCAGATTGTTCTGCATTATCCTGAAGGAAGGATCAAATACCTGGAGGGCGCTGATCAGGTTATTGGAAGTCACTTTCTGAATATCAGCTTTGGTGACCTGCGTGTAGGTACCGGTGAAACTTTCTTTCCGCACGTTGCCATAACCCGTTACCACTACATCGGTGAGCGTAGCATCTTTCTGCCTGAGCACAATTCTTCCATTGGCAGGAAAGTCTTTCACTTTTACCTCTCTCGGGTGGAAATTGATATGAGAGAAAACCAGAACCTGGTCAGGTTCAACGCTGATGGAAAATTTCCCTTTACTGTCTGTGGTGGCTCCGGTGTTCTTTCCCTTTATGTTGATGCTGACACCTTCCACCGGGCTGCCATTCTCTCCCAATACAGTGCCGGTAATGGTTTGCCGGGGAGATGATCCTATACCAGGAATCGGTTGTTCATTACCGGTATTGCCTGACTCGTGGCGGTTGATGGCGGTGGATCTTTCCACCAGGAAGATGGTCCGGTCTATCATCCGGTAGCCGATGGGCTGACCTTTCAACACATTGTCGAGGAACTCGGCAAGCGGCATGTTCACCGCAGTGATGGTAATGGGATCTGCTTGTCTGAGCAGACTGGACTTCCCGAAGACCGTAAAACCTGTTTGTTTTTTGATCAGGTTGAACACTCTTGTCAGTGGCAGGTCTTTGCCGGATATGGATACCGTTTGGGACCGCGTGTTGGCTGAAACGTGAAGACAGCCAACAAGTAAGATCAGGGCAGTTAATTTCATCACGGTTTTGATTTTTCTGCCAGGTATCCCTTGAAACCTGTCAAAAGAAAGCTTCAACCTGGGCAGTGTTTTGGTTAACAACCGGGTGGTACCTGATCCATGGTCCATGGGGACATACCTTGCCCGGCTACGTAAAGCATTTTTTTGCATACTTTCGCATCAGTTTTGGTTAAGAAAAGATTCTCGTTACGAATGTTTGAATAGCCTGAACTGCTTCGTGAAAACGATGCCATGCCGTTACGCCTTCCACGCGTAACGGTTTTTAGTTCCAGCTAATCTGTATAAAAAAAAGAATTGTTTTGAGCACTCCTGTATCAGGGCGACAGGATGAGCCTTCTGCCGCTGTCGAGCCGGAGATTCACTCCCAGCTTCATTTCCTGGAGCGCTGAGATCAGCTCTGCCAGGTTCACATTGCGGCTCATTTCACCGAAGAACATCACATCGGGCACTCCGTTCTCATACACCACCTTGATATCATACCAGCGTTCCAGTTGCTTCATCACTTCCCTGATGTTGGCTCCTTCGAAGTTGAAATAGCCGTTCTTCCAGGCCATCACTTTTTCTATATCGGCGTTCTGCACCAGCAACTGGGCGTGATTGCCTGAGGACTTCACAATGCCCTGCTGTCCTGGCCTCAAAACCTGCCCGGCATGGCGCCTTGCCTGTCCTTTTTCGGCGGAGATCCCTTCATTCACCGGTGTGACCTTTACTGCGCCCTGCAGCAGGGTTGCAATGGTAGCCCCTTCGTCCATATATCCGTTTACATTGAAATGCGTGCCGAGCACTTCCACTTCAGTAAGATTGTTCACTTCAACAATGAAAGGTTTGCGCGCATCCTGCGCCACTTCAAAATAGGCTTCGCCTGTAACCAGCACCCTGCGTTCGCCGTTGGTGAATGCAATGGGATACTGAATGGAACTGGCTGCATTGAGCCACACTGATGTGCCATCGGGTAGTTTCAACTGAAATTGACGGCCTTTGGGAGTGGACATTGTATTGTAGGCGGGTGCCCCCTCACCTGAAGCTGTGGGAAGATAGGTAAGCCTTCCGTCTTCCAGCTCCACTTTGGTGCCGCTCTGAGTGGCCACCAATCCGTTACCCAGGCTGTCGAGCACCACCCTGGAGCCATCAGCCAGCGTAAGAATGGCGCCTGATGTTCCCGGAGCGATATCCGAAGGTGTTACTACAGACACCTGCTCCTGACGATCCGACAGCTTCCACCAGAAGGCTGCTCCTGCAAGCACCGCCAGAACTGAAGCAGCTGCCACCCATCTGAACAGGAAACCAGTACGCTTGACTTCCGCAGGATGGGCGTTCAATGCTTCACTCCCCGCTCTGGCCTTCTGTAATACTTCCCGGAACTGCTGCTCGATATCCATTCCTTCAGAAAGATCCGTAAAGTCAGTTGACTCCAGTTGCTCCCTCACTGCTTTATCCAGCAGTAATCCATTAGCAGGATCGCGTGCCAGCTGAAGAAACGCCAGTAGCTCATCCGGTGTTAATCCATCCTCGATATATTTTTGCAGAAGGCCGTTGAAAGAGGTCATTCTAACGAATTTTAAGATGTTCCTTTTATACAGACACAGAAAAGGAAAATGAGGACCCTGGTTAAATCAAAATATTTTTTTTACAGGTAGATCAGCATCCAGAGGAAGATGGCAACGGACGATGAATACTTATCCAGATAATTTCGGAGCGCAAGGTTGGCGCTCACCATATAATTCTTGATCGTACGCTGGGAAAGGCCCGTGGCGGCGGCTATTTCAGCATGTGTAAGCCCCTGGAAGCGGCTTAATCTGAATATTTTCTGCTGCTGAGGTGTGAGCTTGCTGATACC
>NZ_JBQCGW010000088.1:0-29860 GCF_051955275.1 Pseudobacter sp.
CGAGATTTTAATTCTTTTTTTCAATCCTGCAATTAAATCGCTTTACAATCAGGGCTCCTATCTTCTTGCGGCAGATTTTGTCATTATTCGGACAAATTCTTCTGCAAAAAATCGCCTTATTTGCGACATATTCCAATTCGCTAAATGCATTATATTTTGAGCAATAGTCCCTGATTTCACATTCTTTTTTTGATCTATCCATCGGTAGAAAGATTGTAACAACTTATGGCAGACATGTTCTCTACTCTTATTGACAGCCGCGCCTTTCTTTAATTTAGAAAAATGAAGCCCCCAATAAACATATATATTCTCATTATCACTTCCTTTCGTTATTTCTGTTGCCTTCCTAAGCGCGTCAACTATGGTATGATTGAAAACATGACTATAAAAGTCCTCTGCTACTTGGGTTGCGATTCCGTTGTCCACTTTCCATAAAGTACCAATATATCCTCTTACCCCTCCCACTAAAAACGAATCAGCAATCCCCGACCACGACCAACACGAATTATTAAAAATAATTGGAGCCGTGTGGGCACCAGCAACGAATTGAATCATTGCTTGATATACCGAATCAGTACATGTTATCCCGCAAGATCCTGACACCGCGTCAACAGGCAGCCTTTCAGGTTTATAATTTGCATCACGAAACATCGCATCCATTTCTTTCTGCATATCGGCAAATAAATATCTCGGATAATTTTTTGCCTTAAATTCTTTACTACGCCATGCAAAACCATCGAATTTCCTAAATATCATTTTCCTGTGTACGGGTATTATGATATCATCGAATTTCGTCTCAGGTTTATTCATATATGGATTAGGAGCAAACCCAACGACCTCATCATACTCCACAATATGACTTACTCCATCCCTATCTTTAAAAGTCTCCGTAATTGAATACCCACCTACCTCCCCACCATGACTACAAATGTGCAACAAGTCATAAGGAAATTCTTTTACGTTCATATCTAGGTTATAAACCGTCGCTTCTTTTCCAAAAAGTTCTCGAACATAGAAATTCTTCTTTTGTAACTCCTTACTTACATATTCACTTTCTTCTCCAGCTTTAAATAACTTAGGAGAAAAAACAATTGCAGCATTATTGCATTCAACATCCTCGAACAAAATATTATGAAATATGAAAACATCTGGTCTATATAAAAGATGCACATATGTGCATGGGATATCATTGTTTATTACAAGGGAGTAAGGCAGTCCATTAGTAAAAAAAGTAACATAATCGTATGCTGGAAAATAAATCTGATCTACTCTTTTATTCACCTTTTCGCATATCTGATAATACGAATCATGAATTCCACTTTGCCATTCTTCCAACAAGGCCAAAACTTCCTTTTCTTCATCAGGCCCTAATGGTTCAACTATTTTTATATCTGCTTTCACTGAGGCTGCGTAATTCACTGCAACAACAGTAGAAACGGCTTCAATTTTTTCTATGACAATAAGCCCTGTATTGCTATCATCAGGCAATTCAATTAAATCTGCAGCATCATCGATTACCAACTTTAAATTTTCCCCTATAGCAATGTTCAGCCCATCCAGCAATTGATCAGACCTACACAATAACACTCCTTTATTATTCTCAACGAAACTCCCTAACAAAAAATCTAATTCGCCTATATCAGCGATTTCTATAATATTATATTTGTTTATAAACGTTAAATAACTCTTCTGTTCTTCAGATAAACCTGCGAGTATCAAATGATCACAACCACCGTTTCTCGCAATGCAATTCCCAACAAACATATTAAACTCGTTTGCGCGCATTCTGGTTACTATGTGCTCATCAATATCATCCTCATCTATATCAGGCTTAACAATTGTTACAACAGGAAACTCGAATAGCGGAAAATACTCTCCCGGTACAACAAAATATGATGATATCATGGCAGCCAAATCAATTCGTTTCCTGTCAACGATACAAACGAATTTTTTATTCAATACAGGTACCATTTTTCATTATTTGCGTGAATGAATGCAATACAAAATTCGAAACCAATATTCTGGATTAAGAATGATAATATACTAATTTCCAGCAGTTAATCAATTTCGCTATTTGAAGTTTCTAGCTTCTGGAAATGAGATCTCCGGAGCTTTCTGCCTCACTTGGGCCTTCTTATTCATAGCAGCAGGCAAAGTATCACCTGTCTCACTATTATTTAGCAAAGCGATATCTGGTCCGAGGTTACGCAATAGTTTCGAGAAATTGTGACAACGAATAGCCACCACATGGATCACATCGCCCTGACGCTGCATTTCCCCTTCAATCATGATTAAACGGGATTGCAGAATGGGCTTGCGAAACTCCTCAAACAGGTTTTGAAAAATTATGATATTGGCCGTACCCGTTTCATCTTCGATGGTCATGAAACATACCCCACCTGCAGTGCCGGGCCGTTGGCGGACGAGCACCAATCCTGATACCCGAACAATGCTACCAGGTTTGGTATTGAAAAGATCTGCCGAAGTAATCACTTTGAGCTGCTGGAGCTTTTCACGCACAAAGCTTACCGGATGTGCCTTCAGTGAAAGAGCCGTAGAAGCATAATCCTGTAACACATGCTCAGAGAGTTTCATTTCCGGTAAAGTCACCCGCTCTTCATCTTCTATATTCTCAGAAGGCTTCCCGGCAAACAGCGCCACAGGATGATCTTTGGTGCTTACCTGCCAGAGCGCCTGACGGCGATCCATTTGTATAGAACGAAACGCATCGGCTTCTGCCAGGGCTTCCAATGCATTGACAGGCACACCTGCTTCCCGGAGTTGATCGATTGTTTCGAAAGGCTGGTGGCGTGCCCCCACCAGGATCTCGATATCTTCCTTACGCAGTCCTTTCACCTGCCGGAACCCCAGTCGCATCGCATAATAGTTACCAACTTTCTCTTCCAGCTGATTGTCCCAGGCTGAATAGTTCACATCTACCGGCCTCACCTCCACGCCATGTCGTTTTGCATCCGCCACAATCTGCGCAGGTTGGTAAAAGCCCATTGGTTGACTGTTCAGCAGGGCACATGCAAACACATCCGGATAATGACATTTGAGCCAGCAGGACACCCAGACCAGGTGCGCGAAACTGGCAGCATGGCTCTCCGGGAATCCGTAACTGCCGAAACCCTCCAGTTGCCGGAAGACGCGTTGCGCATAGTCCAGGGTATAACCATTCATGATCATTCCACTGATGAGCTTTTGTTCAAATTGAGATACCAGCCCTTTCAGTTTGAAAGTGGCCATGCTCCTGCGTAATTCATCGGCTTCAGTTGGCGTGAATCCTGCTGCAACAATGGCGATCTTCATTGCCTGCTCCTGGAATAATGGAACACCCAGCGTTTTTTTCAATATATCTTCCAGCTCTTTAGATGGATACTCCACAGGTTCTTCCCCGTTACGCCTCTTTAGGTATGGATGCACCATGTCCCCCAATATCGGTCCGGGACGAACAATCGCCACCTCGATCACCAGGTCATAGAAATTACGGGGCTTCAGCCGTGGCAGCATGGATTGCTGCGCCCGGCTTTCAATCTGGAACACGCCAATGGTATCTGCTTTACAGATCATATCGTATACAGCAGGATCATCCTGCGGAATGTTGTACAGGGTCAGACCAAGACCATAATGTTGCTTTGCCAGATCAAAGGCTTTTCTCAGGCAGGTCAGCATGCCCAGCCCCAATACATCGATTTTCAGAAACCCCAGGTCATCAATATCATCTTTGTTCCATTCCAGGTTGGTCCTGCCTTCCATGCGTGCGTTAATGATTGGGCACAGCTCATGCAGCTTTCCTTTGGTGATCACGAAGCCTCCCGTATGCTGGCCCAGTTGACGGGGAAACCCCATAAAAGCATGGGTTAGCTTTAAGACTTTAAGCAGATGAGGATCCTGCGGATTCAGCCCCTGTTCCACCAGCCGGCTTTCATCGAACCATTCATCGGTAAATTCCCAGATAGCCCGGCTAAGCCTGTTCACGGTATCCACGGACAATCCCATCGCCCTGCCCACATCCCGGATAGATCCCTTCTGGTGTTGCTGGGTGACAGTCGCTACAATGGCTGCATGATCCCGCCCATACTTCTCATAGATGTATTGAATGATCTCCTCTCTCCTTTCATGTTCAAAATCCACATCGATATCAGGTGGCTCATTGCGCGCCCGCGAAATGAAACGTTCAAACAACAAATCGAATTTGGTGGGATCCACCGAGGTGATGCCGAGCACGTAACAGACAGTGGAGTTAGCCGCACTGCCGCGTCCCTGGCACAAGATATTCAAGGATCTGGCTTTGCTGACAATATCCTCTACCGTCAGAAAGTATTTGGCGTAATCGACTTCTTTGATATAGGCCAGTTCATAATGAATCGCCGCGACAACCTTTTCCGGAATGGTTTCTCCATACCGTTCACGTGCACCTTGCCAGGTCAGGTATTCCAATTGTTCCTGCGCCGTGCGACCTTCACTGGTAAGACCTTCCGGGTATTCATATTTAAGGTCATCGAGCGAAAATTGGCAGGCTGCGGCTATGGTTTGGGTGCAGCGGATGGCATCCGGATATTGTCGGAACAGGCGTGTCATTTCACTGGCATCTTTCAAATGCCGCTCTGCATTGGGATGCAGCCGGTAACCTGCATTGTGGATGGTACATTTTTCCCGGATGCAGGTGAGCACGTCCTGCAATTGTCTTCGCGCCAAATCGTGATAATGCACATCATTGGTGGCCACCATCGGGATACCGTATCGCTGCGAAAGCTGCTGTATACGAAACAACCGTTTGCTATCATTACCCTGGTAACTACGCCAGGCTGCTATATAGAGTTGATCCCTGAGACCTGCTTTATATTCCTGCAGCGCCAGATCGAAACCGGGATCAAAGACAAATTGTTGATTGAGCTCATCAGGAGGCAGCACGATAAAGATGATACCTTTCGTGCATTGGAACACATCTGCTTTGAATAAACGGCAATCCCCTTTTTCTGTACACAGGTTTCCGGTGGTGAGCAAATTACAAAGTGACGCATACGCATCCTTGTTAGTAGGATAGGCCAGCAGACTGGGACTATCCTGCAAATCCAGTCTTACACCAACAATAAGGCGGATGCCTGCTTTCTTTGCCGCACTGTGCGCACGCACTATGCCGGCCATTGTATTGCGGTCGGTGATTGCGATAGAAGTATAACCTAAAGCCTGGGCATGCGCTACGAGTTCATGTGGATGGGATCCTCCGCGCAGAAAACTGAAATTACTGGTTACTTGTAGTTCTGTATATTCCATCACTCACCTTTTCGATTAGCTGAAAAATCCATGCAGGTACCAACCTGCTTTTTTGGTTGCATCATAGTGGCCCGCGCGAAATAACCAATATCGCTTTCCGTGCTCATCTTCTACCGCATAATAATCCCGGTGTTGGCCATCTTTGATCCACCATGCCTGTTCAATGCGTTCGGGACCATCCGCTTTCATGACTTTGTGCAGTACTCCATTGTAGCGGAAATTCATGGGCGGGTAATCAGGTATCGGTGCAGTGACCGCTATGGGTTCAGGTTTGGCCAACAAAAAAAGTGGACGCGGGGTATCTTTTTTCCAGTGTGTAGCCGGTTGTTCTGTGAGGTCTGTTGTGGATTTAAGGGAACGTTCAGGCAGATAATGCTCCACAGGCAAATAGCGGCGAATGCGGTCTGATCCGAGCTTCCCCGCAATCCGGTCGATAAGCTGCGCAACAGGTGTTCCCTGCAAGCCAGTGGAATGATGCCAGATTTGTTCCTGTGCTACCACCACCTTTTCTACCTTACTAATCTCCAACAAAAACAATTCAATGCCCAGTCCTGGTTCAATGCCGGGTAATTTCAATTCGAACAACTTGAACAAATCGTGCTCATCCTGAGAAGCGCGACTCGTACCGATATCAACCGTTTCTATTTTTCCATCCACGCGAAAACACTTCAGTTGGGCTTGCCGGATCCCTTTGCCTTCTTGTGTGAGGCGTTTGCAACAGGTCGACAATAATTGCTTGACGGCAATCTCAATGCCGGTAGCAGTGACAATCGGCTCCAGGCAGGGCAACCGCTCCAGAACAGGTACGACAGGTTGTATGGAAACAATGAATTCTTCTTCACTGCCCATTGCCTGATGCAATCTTTGGAGAAATCTTTCGCCAAATCGTCTGCGCAGGGTACTGGCAGGCATGCGTATGAAAGAAGCCACTGTGTGCAGTCCCAGTTTCTGTAACCGGTCATTCGCTGCCGCATCTATCCGGAGCGCAGCCGCAGGAAGAGGCAGCAGGGCTGAGAGTTGCTGATCCGGAGCAATGATAAATTGATCTTGCGCATACCGGCTGATGGCCCAGGCAGCGCCTATGGTATCCGCGATGGCAACACGAACCTGGTAACCGCGTGTTCGGAGTTTTTGAGTGATATCTTCCAGGTACTTTTCTTCTCCACCCCATAAGTGAGCACAGCCAGTAGCATCTAATAGCAGCCCATCAGTATTATCAATGGAAACAACTGGCGTGAAGCGAATGCACCACTCTGCAATAGCTTTCAATAACTTGACCTCGATATCCGGTTTATGATCTATGACCTGAAAGCCGGGTAGTAACGCCCTGACATCTGCTACAGGCATGCCTGCATGTATGCCTTGTGCTTCCGCGAGGGGGCTGGCAGCAGCGATCACCATCCTACCTCTTTCTCCAATGGCAGTGGCAAAAGCCTGCTTCAACAGTTCGGGCTGGCGGAGCGCCAACCAATCCGTTACGAGGTAACGAAACCATATCGATACATACCGTCTTGACATCTATCCCACTTTTCTGATCGGCACTTTTTCAGTCCTTGCCGGTTGTTCAACAATCGAAAGCTTTCCTGCCCTGCAGGTAATAGTCCAGCTCCCAGGTTTGCCGTTGCGAACCCGCAACAGCTCTACCTTCCAGCTGGGATAACCAATGCCCGGTAGCCCTTCCAGGTCTAGTGAATGAGTGGAAGTAATGCTCCAGCGGGTCACACAGGCAGTCGTATTCATTTTTTGCACCTTGCGGCCTCGCAATACAAACCCCGTAACGCCGCTGTGTTCAACCACCAACTGCAATCTCCTGGAGGCTGTGAAACTTAATTCACCCGCTTCTGCAATGACAGCGCCTACCGCTTCACACTTTAAGGCTTCCTCCATTACCCACAGTACATCTTTTTCTCTGGCCACATCCACGAACACCAACTGCTCAGGAGAAAGCCCGAACTGCGCCAGGGCCACAGGGAACAGGGTGCGTGCGGCACTGATCCAGATGACAACACCCTTGCAAGCAATATGATGACTGATGAGTGATACGATGAATCCGGAGGCAGCTGTAGCATGCTCAGAAGATGCACCCATGAATTCATGAATAGCACCGGTAGGAAACTGATGATTGGGTAAATGTTGCAGCAAATCCTGTAAACCGGGATCCTGGATGGAGCCACGATCTGCCTTAGCTTTGAAGCCTTCCAGCGCAAGGATTTCCTTGCGCAAACGAACGATCATATCGTGGTCAGGTACTGGCATTGCTACGTAATCCACCACAATTTTACTAATTATTTTAGCAAAACCAGCATTAAAAACATCTTTCCATTTATAGGCTTGAAAAACAGACGATTATTATATAGAGGAATGTGTGTCTATGCTTTATCCTGGAGCTCAATCCAAACAGGAGCATGATCACTGGCTTTGGGCCAGCCCCGAACTTCCTTGTCTACCCCAGCCCGTTTCAGCCGGTTAACCAGATGTGGGCTCAATAAGAAATGGTCAAGCCGAAGGCCTGCATTTCTTTCCCAGGCTTTCCAGAGATAATCCCAGAAAGTATAAATATGCCCTGCCGGAAATTTTTTAGCGATAGCATCTGTCCACCCTTGTTTCAGCATCCGGTCGAAGGCCGCACGAATTTCCTTCCTGAACAGAGCATCATTGAGGTATTTTTCAGGTTTATATACGTCCACTTCTGAGGGCATTACATTAAAATCGCCAACCAGCAGAACAGGAACGTCAAAAGAAAGCAATCCTTTTGTGTGCGTCAATAGTCTATTGTACCATTTTACTTTGTAGTCGAACTTTTTTCCAGGATATGGATTTCCGTTAGGTGCATAGATACAGGCAACCACCATCTCTCCTACAATGGCTTCCAAATACCGGCTTTGCTCGTCTTTGGCATCTCCCGGCAATCGACGGCGCAACTCTTGAATAGGTAATGAACGCGAAAGGATCGCTACCCCATTCCAGGTCTTTTGACCGTGCCAGATAGCATGATAGCCAGCAGCTTTCAACTCATCTTCGGGAAACCTGCCTTGTTCCGCTTTTAACTCCTGTAAGCACAAAATATCCGGCTTCGCTTTTTTCAGCCATCGAAGCAGTACCGGCAGTCTACCATTGATGCTATTGATATTGTAGGTGGCTACTTTGATCATTTTGCTTTCTTACCGGCAGATGTTGATTTGCGGGTTCCTTTTGAATGGGTAGCAGTAAACGATTCACGAGCCCGCTTCAATCCCGTCGCTATGGCCACGCCTTCTTCCATGCCCTCTTCCAATAGCGCATTGGCAATCTCCACTGCTTTGTTTCGCAGTTTCACCGGCTGATTTTTATATGACGGAGGATAATCTCCATTATACCACGGCATAAAGTATATTTTGTTGGTGTGATACTTTATCGGTCAGACTGCAAGTATTCAATAATCGCTGCTCGCATAGGGCCAGCAGCTTCAATTGCTTGCTTAATTTGTTCATGGGTCTTATCGGGAAATTGTTGATGCAAATACTCCACTTCGGAAGGATCGTTCTTATCAACGCGCACATCATCAGCTTTACCGGTGTTTTGTTTATTATCTGCCATAATTGTCGTTTATATTACAAATTGCAATCATAATACCAGCTAAAGCACTGGGTAATTGTCACCACAGGCTCTGTGACTGCCAAAGCTTGTAATACCAAAGGTTAGACATAATGCGCCCGTGCCCTGGTAATAAGGCTGGTCCTCCTTTTGCGGGAACTTTTCCAAATACCCGGTATGGCAAGACGGAGAAAATCAAAGGGTAAAAGGTCCACTATATTATCAGGAATAGAACCGATGTTGTGCACCCTGGTAAAGGAGCCCTTTACCGATCCTGACTGGATCTACGAGATCAAATGGGATGGTTACCGGTTGATTGGCTATGTACAGAAAGGAAAGGTACGCCTCACTTCCCGCAGCGGCTTGGACTATACGGCTAAATACCCGCCACTGGAAAAGGCGCTGCGTTCGATCAAACACAATATGGTCATCGATGGAGAAGCGGTGGTGTTCAATGAACAGGGAAAGCCGGACTTTGATGCACTCCAGAATTTCAATGGCCATTACTCACCCATTGCCTACTGCGTATTCGACCTGCTGTGGCTGGATGGATACAGTTTACTGGATCTTCCTTTGATGGAAAGAAAAGCCATGCTGCAGGAAATGGTGAAAGGCCAGGATTTGATTCGTTTCAGTGAACAGTATGATGATGGACTGGCTTTATATGAGCAAATGAAAGCACTGAACCTGGAAGGCATGGTCGGCAAGAAAAGAGACAGCATCTATCAGCCAGGTGTACGGGGGTACGATTGGGTGAAAGTGCCCACCCGCAAACGGCAGGAGTTTGTGATTGGAGGCTGGGCAGAATCCGATAAGCAGCGCTCTTTTCGTTCCCTGCTCTTCGGAGCTTACAATCCTAAAGGACAGTTTGAGTGGATTGGCCGCAGTGGAGGCGGTTTCAAAGAGAAAGAGATGCCTGCTATACTCAAAAAACTCAAAGCGCTGGAAATCGAAAGATCTCCCTTTGTCAATCCGGTGCTCGATACAAAACGGGCTGCTATCCATTACGTCAAACCCAGCCTGGTGGCGAATTTTGAGTTTGCTACCTGGACAAAATCCGGTCGTATCAGAAAACCTGCTACCTTTTTAGGGTTCCGAAAAGATAAGAAGGCCAAACAGGTTGTCCGGGAACAAGTGGTATCTGCCGCTACTGTAGCAGAGCCGGAGCAGGTTCCCACTCACTCCAGCAAACGCAAATACTTGAATGCTGACAGCAATTGGCGCAAAGTGGATCAGGAACAAAAAGATGCCCAATGGCAGGAAATGAATATGGAACATTGCACGGTACAGGTGCACAATGTAGAGCGGGAGCTTTGGAAGGATGTGCCCAAAGCGCAGCTTCTGCTCTATTATCATTCCATTAGCCAGTACATACTACCCCATATCAAAGACCGGCCTCAATCCCTGAATCTGAAATTATCCGGTGCCGGAAGTCCGACGATCTACCTGAAAGACATGGAAAACAGACAACCCACCTGTGCCCAGATCTTTACAGATCTTCGTCACGACAATTCGCCGGTTGAAAAAGGAAAGAAAAGAGCACGCATTGATTACCTGGTAGCTAACAATATTGAAACATTGCTATTCATGGTGGATACCGGATGTGTAGATATCAATCCCTGGTCTTCCCGAATCCACTCACCACAAGAACCAGACTTCTTGTGGATTGACCTGGATCCCACCATCCCGGCAAAACTATCCGCCGCCAAACGAAGAGAAGCGGAAGAAACAGGTTTTCAGAAAGCTATCGAAACCGCACTGGCCACCCGGGAAGTCCTGCAGCAGCACAAGCTGACTGGGTTCATCAAAACCAGCGGAAAGACCGGCATGCACATCTACGTTCCCTGCCGGGGTTTCAACAATCAGCAAGTTACCCGCGCTGCAACTTTTTTGGCAGAAAAAGTCAATGCATTATTGCCTGATATTACTACGTTACAAAGATCGGTGGCCCATAGACGTGATCATGTTTATATCGATCCGCAGCAGAATTATTACACCAAGACCCTGGCCGCTCCATACAGCGTTCGCCCTTACCATTCACCGCTGGTAAGTACACCACTGGACTGGAAAGAAGTGAAACCGTCACTGGACAGGTGGCAGTTCACAATAGATACAGTACTGAAGAGAGTGCGTAAGACAGGAGATGTATTTAAACAGGTATTATCAGATGCAGTAGCTTCCAAGAATGTACCATTCATTCAAAAGCTGCTTGATAAGTCTTGATTAATCCTGGTCATCTACTCGTCCCTGATATTTTTTCCTTCCTACAGGAAGGCCTTTCTTTCGTTGTTGAACATTATGTTCTATTTGCATGCTCACAAGAGCGAGCAACTCCTGTAGTGTAATTTCTAACACTTCTGCTATAATTATCATTTCATCATACCTGAAGAATCCTGGGTTTTCTATGCGCGACCAGACAGTGTCTGAATTGCTTTGAAAAAAGGAACCGAATAAGGCAGGTCCGATAATAACCACAATCGTATAGAGACGATCCGGATCGGTAGTGATTTTTAGAAACGCTTTGGCTGCGTTCACTTTTGCCTGCTGGCTGGCAGTCAGTTTCCTTTTCATGGAAATGAAAATAAACCTGGCATTCGCTTTCATCGGAAAAAAACGCCCAAAAATTGACCGCGAGCAGTCCCGGAGCCATTGCCGTGCTATTCAGCATTAAAAGTTCGGCATAAATATCCTTCCGGATAAGAAAGTCTGCGCCTACCACGAATCCAGTCCTGAGCATATGATGCTTGTTACAATCTCACTTCTTGAATCCAATCCTTTCCCTTTCCTCCCATTTTCGCTCAATAGCTTTTTCGTCCAACAGGTTTTCCAACGCTTCATAAATATGATTGAGCTGCGTATCATGTTCACCGATCCTCTCTTGAATTTGTTTTAGCTTTTCGCGTATATCCGTTTGAACGAATAACGCTTTCCTAATATCCACGAACGCCCTCATGACTGCTATGTTCATTTGAATAGCTTTATCAGAGTTCAGTACAGAACTGAGCATCGCCACCCCCTGTTCTGTAAAAGCATAGGGTAGAAACCTGTTCCGGCTCTGATTTTTTGCGGTCACAATTTGTGACCGCAAATCCTCTGGTTGCAACTTGTTTGAGGTTTCAATTTGAAACCTCAGACTACTCCACTCATTGTGAGTTAGTTGAAACATGAAATCTGCTGGAAAACGCTTTAGATTGCGTTTCACCGCCTGATTTAATACTTTGGCTTCGGTTTCATAAAGAATTGCGAGATCACGATCAATCATCACTCTTTCACCGCGTACCTCGTAAATCCTGTTTTGAATACTTTGAATTAATTGCATGGTATATACATTTAGTTCTTACTTTTTAGAATAGAGCTTGGTATTTCCCCTGTTCGGCACTACGCTTTTCCCAGATCTCTTTCATCTTCTGTGCTGCCTCTTCCGGTGTGATTTTGATATACCGGTAGAAATCTCGCAAGCTCTTATGCCCGCTGATTTTCATGATCAGCTCTACGGGTGTGCCTGCAAGAAATTCATTTGTACAGAAACTCCGTCTGCAGGTGTGAGTAGTAACCCAATCACACTTTTCCCGTATTTCCTCAATTCGCTTACTCCCTTTCTTATAGGTGTGCTTGATTACTTCAACAATACCGGCCAGTCGGCACACCGTTTTGATGTGGCGGTTGAATTCAGCATTTGTCAGTGTTACATAACCTTCATTGAAACGACCCTGCAAAATTTCCTTAGCTGCTTTGCGTAACGGGATCACTACCCGGTGATAGGACTTGAACTGTTTCTTATATAAGTAATCACCCCTGGCATCTGGCATTTCCAACGCAGAAAAATCACTGAACCGAAGTCCGGTCAGGCAACCCAACACAAAATCATTTCGATATGGGATCAAATGCGGATGCCCCCTGAGATCAACTGTATAAATCTTTTCTATTTCTTCCCAGGTCAGGTAGACAGCATCTGAATCCTCTCCAACGCTTTCCCATTCAGTAAAATCGATAGGTGCGATCACTTTTTTACTGATGCGGTGATTCAGGAAGCGACGAAGATGGTTAACAACCTTTCCTACAGTATTTATTTTTAAGCCGATAATGGTCTTCTTGCGCCGGGTTTGTTTATGTTCATAAGAAAGAAAATCAACAAAGTCCTGATAGAAGTCTCCTGTGAAGGAATCGAATGTGATGGTTACCTTGCGGGCTGTTTGGTAACATTTAAGTAGGTGTGCCATATTCCTGAACATGGCAGGAAATTGCTTGCACATATTCTTTTGTTTGGCCAGGATGTATAATTCGATCTGCTTATAAACATCTGCTTTAATTGCATCCTGTATTTTCTTTTCCTCTTCTATTTTCTCCTGTTCAGCTTTCTTCACCTTCTCATCGAGAGAAAATATATCCAGATCAGGGCTGTAGAACCTTTTAACAAATTCAGCCCGGTCCTCGATATTGTTTCGAATGGCATATTTTATCACATGCCCTACTAATTCCATTTGCTGCTGCAAAGCAACATTTAACTTGGCGGCCAATCCATGCTCCAGTGGCAAATCAGGACTGATCTCTTTTTTGGTTTTGTCCCAATAAGCTGCAGGAATAACAATCTGCGTATCCAGTAACGGTTTCTTGGCGCTGGTGAAGCAATACTGAATATGGATGTTGCTGAAGCCATCTGCCCGCGGCTTGTAACAGCCAGGTTGAATCGGGTATAACATAGTGTGCCTTTTTGACGGTCGAGTAAATGGTCGAGTAGATGGGAGATAAACTATGTTATACTTATATAAAGGTACAAGGAGGCGGGTATACCCAATCGTTATAGTTCTCTGAAGATCAAGCCACTTATGTAAAGCTGTATAAAATGAAGTAAGGATCGCTTTTGGCGATCCTTACATTCGGAGGTCCCGAGCAGATTCGAACTGCTGTAAAAGGTTTTGCAGACCTCTGCCTAGCCACTCGGCCACGGAACCGTTGAGGGAGTGCAAAAGTAGGATATTTGTTGGATATTTGACAAGAACAATCGATACTTTTTATGGGAACAATTCAAGAATCTGAACTGATTATCAATGAACGGGGGGCCATTTACCACCTGGACCTCCTCCCCGAAGAGCTCGCCACCACCATCATCACAGTGGGTGACCCGGACCGTGTAAGCAAGGTCAGTAGCCGATTTGACCGCATCGAGGTGCAACGCCAGCACCGGGAATTTGTGACCCATACCGGCACAATCGGCGGCAAAAGATTGTCCGTGGTTTCCACCGGCATCGGCCCCGATAATATCGATATTGTGCTGAACGAACTGGACGCCCTGGTGAATATCGACTTCAAAACCCGTACTATCAGGCATGATCATACCGCCCTGGACATTATCCGGATCGGAACCTCAGGCTCCCTCCAGGCCGCCATCCCGGTAGACAGCTGGGTGGCCAGCACCCATGGACTGGGCATCGACAACCTCCTCAATTTCTATCGCGCCGATGAGAATGAGGAAGAACGCCAGCTCCTCCAGGGCTTCATCACCCAAACCCAACTGGGAGCCCGCATCTCCCAACCCTACATCAGCTCCGCTGCCCCCAGCCTGCTGAAACATTTCGTCACCGATTTCCACCACGGCATCACCGTTACCTGTCCCGGATTTTACGGCCCGCAAGGGCGGGTTTTACGCCTCGGTCTCAGCCACCCCGACCTGATCGACCGCCTCACAGATTTTTCGTTTGGTCAGCATCGTATCACTAACTTTGAGATGGAAACAGCCGCTATCTACGGACTGGGAAAACTGCTCGGGCACCACTGCCTCTCCCTCAGCGCCATCGTGGCCAACAGGGTGAACAGGAACTTCTCCAAAGACGCCGGTAATACCATCGACAAACTCATAAACACAACAATCGACATTCTTAAAGGGTTATAATAGTATATGGATCTACAGTTTTTCAAATACCAGGGCACCGGCAACGATTTTGTGATCCTGGACAACCGGAACGGACAGTACGACGCATTGACCAACAACCAGGTGAACTGGATCTGCAACCGCCGCTTCGGTATCGGCGCAGACGGACTGATGATGCTCAACACAAAGCCAGGGTATGATTTCGAGATGAAATATTACAATGCCGATGGCCGCCCCAGCACCATGTGCGGCAATGGCGGACGCTGCCTCGTTAAATTCGCCTGGCACCAGGGCATCCGCAAACCCATGGTAAAATTCCTCGCAGCAGACGGAGACCATGATGCCGAAATTGACGACGATGGCACCGTCAGTCTCAAGATGAAGAATGTAAATATGATCAGGGATTATCACGGAGACTTCCTGCTGGATACCGGCTCCCCTCACTACGTGAAGATCGTGACCGATGTCATGGAAATGGACGTCTATAAAAAAGGAATGGATATCCGCTATTCCAACCAGTTTGCCAAAGAAGGCGTGAACGTGAATTTTGTAGAACAGAAGAAAGACGATGAGATCATCGTCCGCACCTACGAGCGCGGCGTGGAAGACGAAACCTATTCCTGCGGAACAGGCGTTACCGCCGCCGCCATCGTCTGCTATCACAATGAACGCGGCTTCAATGACGTGACCGTTCATACCAAAGGAGGCAAGCTTACCGTGGAGTTCGACAGGATCGATGAAGACAGCTTCGATAACGTATGGCTCTGCGGACCGGCAGAACTGGTTTTCCAGGGCACCATCAGTGTTCCTGAACTCAATGCCTGAGACCATTCTCTTTTTATACCCAACCATGTCTGCCCCTGTTCATGAAATCCTTTCTGCCTTTACTTACACTGATCTGCGTATATACCCGGCCGGTAGCGCAAACATTTCCGGTATCGAAGTACCTGGAAGTCTGGGCTACCGGCGATATTACCCAGACTCAAAAGGCAGCCGTTCTCTTTGACGACCTCAGCAAACATAAAGACTCCGCTAAATATTACCCGCTGGTTGCGGAACTGCAAAAACGCATCAACCCGGACAAAGAGCCCCGGCTCCAGGTGCGCCTGATCATGTACCGCGCACTCTGGGACATGGAGCACAATGGCAGGCATCCGGATACCGTACGTACTCAACTGAAGCATACCATGGAGGCCGTTAAAATGGCCTACCCACTTAAAGACAAACAGCTGAATGCAGAGCTTTATGAACTGTACGGGGAACTGAGTCTCCGGCTGCCGGACATAGAGCAGTCGCTGCTCTACAACCTCCGGGCGCTGGATCTGCAGGAATCGATCGGCGCACAATATTTTCCAAAGAGCGCCTACAATTATTTTTCCGTCTCCCGCTCCTGCTACCTTACCCGTGATTATGCGCAATCCATAAAATACGGGCTCAAATGTTACGGTCAGCTCAACCGGATGCCCAATGTAACCCGGAACAACAGAGTGTTTGTGGCCGATATTATCGGAGCCGCTCATTTCAAACTGCGCAATACAGACAGCGCCCTCCGGTATTATCATGAGATCAGGAAACTGCTGAATGATCATGACCCCCAAAAACCGGAAACAGTTCCCGGCTGGACCAATTTCTGGAAAGGCCTGACCGACGGTTATCTCGGCCGGATAGAAATGGAAAAGCGGAATTTCTCCGCAGCAGTTCCATTAATTGAACATGCCGTCAGGGCCAGTATTGAATTCAATGAATTCAGCAACGCGGCCAGTTTCCTCAATAACCTGGCCTCCATCAGTTATGATACCCGAAATTTTAAAAAGGCCGTTCAGCAATACAGACAGGCCCTGTCTATTGCAGATAAAGCCAACCACCAGGAGAGCATCACCGATGCTGCGCTCGGCCTCAGCCAGGTGTACCGGCACCTGAACCAGCCCGACAGCTCCTATTTCTATTTTGGTAAATACCAGGTAGTGAACGATAGTCTCACGGCCCTCATCAACCGAAGCCGGATCAATGCAGCACGGGCCAGGCTGGATTATGAGAACATCCAGGAATCACTCGCAAAAGCCGAAGAAGAAATGCACTCGGAGCGGACCATTCGCCGTATACTGATGCTCGCCATCATCCTGCTGATCATCATCGCATCCGTCAGTTGGCACCGCATCAAAACAAGACATACGAGAAGAGCTGCCCTGCAACAGAAAAAGATACAGCAGGTACAACAGAAAGAAGCCGAAGCAAACATAAAACTGGAACAGTTCAAAACCCGGATCAGCCAGAAGAACCAGGAGATCGAAGCACTGCAACAACAACTCACGCAAAACGCACAGATCAGTCCCATGGAGATCTTTCCTTCCGTATTACTGACAGACGATGACTGGGTTAATTTCAGGAATGATTTCATCAGGGCCTATCCCAGCTTCTTCCCTACCCTCCGCAAAACGATCAAAGACCTCACTACTGCCCAGGAAAGACTGACCGCCCTTATCAAACTCAATTTCGACAATGCACAGGCAGCCGCCTGTTTAGGCATTAGTAAAGACAGTGTTTCCAGAAGCAAGCGCCGCTTACGTCAAAGTCTTCATCTCCCCGCAGAAGCCAGCCTGGAAGAATTTGTACAGAGCATCAAATAAATATCCGGCCGGTAAACGCTCCAGTACACCAATCTATTTATTTATAAACAGGAATCACGCAGCATTTTCATATATGAAGCGCCTTTTTCCCTGGCAAAACGCATATTGGCTTCGGGAATTCTTTCAGGCTCGGGATAACGTTCCAGTACTTTCTCGATACTGGCCTCACGCAGCAGGTGTAACATGGGATAAACAGACCTGTTGGTAAAATTGGCGGCATCATCCACCGGTGCCCCGGCAAAGAAATAATCGGGATGGAAACTGGCCACCTGGTAAACGCCCTCATACCCGTTTTTACGGATCAGGATCTCCGCTTTCTCCACCAGCTGAAGATATTCCCTGAAACTCTTAAATCCCTGAGAAAAGATGAGCAGGGTGGTTTCAATCCCAGGGTCACCATCAAGCAGCTTACACTCTTCCAGCAGTGAACCCAGGGCTTCCTTCTGTGTAAGATGAGGGACTACCGCGTAGCGGATACTGTCGCGCTTCACTTCCCTGGCGGCAAATGGACAAAAATTGCATTTGATCACTACTTCCAGTATCCATTTACGGGTACGTTCTATCACCTGCTGGTTGAAATCGGAGAGCATATTCATGCCGGCAAAACTACATTCTTGCAGCAAACGCTCCTCAATGGATCCCGGGAATATTTCGTATATTGGAAGTCCCCACTATAAATATTCCATTCCGGAACATCCTGCCCTCATCTTTCTTTAAAAACCTTAAAATGTATCACCATGCCAAAATTTGTCATCGAACGGGAAATTCCCGGCGCAGGCCAGCTCACAGGAGCAGAATTACAGGCCATTTCACAACAGTCATGTGCAGTATTGAATGAACTGGGTCCCAGTATCCAGTGGGTACAGAGTTATGTGGGAGGCGATAAGATCTACTGCATTTACAATGCCCCCAATGAAGAGATGGTGAGGCTCCATGCCACCAAAGGTGGATTCCCTGCCAATGTGATCACCCAGGTGTACCGCATCATCGACCCCACCACGGCTGAAAAGGCCTGATAACAATACCCTGTTCATCCGGCGGACAGCCCTGTTCATACTGCCCGCCGGTAATTGGGTATCATTCAGCACTTAAAAGCATTACCAGCTGGTTTACAAAGCATTCCGCCCGGTCTCCAACAACCCAAAAAATAAACTTGACATTCAAAAAGCCCGCTTACCTTTGCGCCGCCGATGATACAATATTTCAAAAATATCAACCACCAGACGGTAGCAATTGAACAACCCGAAAACGGCTCATGGGTCAACATTCTGCCGCCCCTGAAACAGGAGGAATTCTCCGATCTGGCCGAAGCCCTGGACATTCCCCTCGACTTCCTTACGGACTCCCTTGATATCGATGAAAGAACCCGTTATGAGGAGGACGATAACGTGAAGCTGATAGTGATCAAAACGCCCACGGAAAACAATTCCTTTAACGACAGCGACGCTTATTATATCACCATCCCCATCAGTATCATTCTTACGCACAACCAGATCGTGACCGTTAACTCCTTCGAGAACGGCGCCATCAAAAAATTCCTGCACACTTTCCAGAACCGTCATCCGGATAACCGGAAGATGATGGTGCTGAAGATCTTTGAAAAGATCATCCAGACCTACATGGAGAACCTGAAAGAGATCAACCAGCGCAGGAACCAGGTTGAACAAAAACTGTACGCCGCCAACCGTAATGAAGAACTGCTGCAACTGATGCGGATCCAGAAGAGCATGGTATATTTTGTTACAGCACTCCGCTCCAACGAAATGCTGCTGATGAAGATCGAACGCACCAACTTCCTCGGCCTCAACGAAACGGAGAAGGAATTTCTGGCGGATCTGATCGTAGACAATTCACAGGCCCTTGAAATGGCCAATATTTATACGAATATCCTCAGCAGTACGCTGGATGCTTTCGCCAGCATCATTGCCAATAACCAGAACCAGGTGCTGAAACGCCTGGCCGTGATCACCATCGTTCTCACAGTGCCCGTACTGGTAGCCAGTATCTATGGCATGAACGTACCGATCCCCTATTCCAATTCACCCTTCGCCTTTTATATTCCTGTATTTTTATCACTCGCCATTTCACTGGTGATCGGTTACTTCTTCCTGAAGAAAAAATTATTCTAGTCCATGCAACAGTTCAATGTAAGAGTATACGGTATCCTCCTCAGCCCGGGTAAAGATATATTGGTAGCAGATGAACTGATCAAAGGCAATTACTACACCAAATTCCCCGGCGGTGGCATGGAGTTCGGAGAAGGCACGCGCGATTGCCTCAAACGCGAATTCAAAGAAGAAATGGACCTCACTGTAAAAGTGACCGACCATATCTACACCACCGACTTCTTCCAGATAAGTTATTTCAAACCCGAAGACCAGATCATTTCCATCTACTATTTTGTAGAGGCGCTGGAACCGATCAGAACACCCATCCGCAGCACTGAGTTTGAATTCGACGAAGCACAGATGGCCATCTACAAAGAACGGGGCGAAACTGAAGCATTCCGCTATATCAGCCTGGATAAGTTCTCCGAAGAAAGCGTGACGCTGCCCATAGATAAGGTAGTTGCCAAAATGATAAAGGAACAACTCTCCCGCTAGGATTTTTTTACAATGATTCAGGGTATGCCGGTAGCTCGCCTCTGGCGGGTTACTCATATTGGTTCACCTCTGGCGAACACCGTGTCGCCGGAGGCGACGGAATAAAAGTCACTCGCAGGGACGCGAGCGACCGGGCATTGCCAAAGTAAAAGGGCCGACCTTTTAAAGTCAGCCCTTTGAATTATTTAGGATCGAGCATTTTGTTCAGCCTGTCCGCCATATCCTCCAGGTGATAACGGGTAAGCCTGTCCGTAGTTACCGGTATCGCCGCTTTGATTTCATTGCGTAAAGCCTTCATGGTGGCTCTGTATATAGAGAAAGCATCGCCGGTCTCATTGATCGGTGCCGGCAAACCGAATGCAGCAGCAAGCGCACTCACAGCACTGGAACCTGAACGTGTCTGAACAGGATTGAAGATCCTTTCCACCCTGATGATATAATCCTTCTGCAGGTTGCGGCGGTATACATCGATGGGCTTGCGTGCCGCCACTTCGCTCCACACGATATTCTTGAGGTCCGTGATATATTCAGTGGCAGTATAAGTAACACCGCCTTCCGATTCACCCGTGATCAGTTTGTCGATCAAACGGCCATCGAACAGTTTATTCATCGCCTGGTCCTGCAATCTCCCCACCATCACAACACCATCCACACCTATCTTACCGGTGATCTCTTTATTCAACAACCAGGTTGGCGTAGTGAAGAGATTTTTCTTCAGCCATTCCATCGCTTCTTTCTGACGTTCTTTAGACACCCGCTCATATACAGGACCTGCCTGCTCCACACGCTTTGGCGTTTCCATCACACCACCGATATTCTTTACTACATGGCCTACATAACGACCGAATTGTCCCGTCACCTGACCATACATTGCAGCCAGGTCTGCATATCCTTCATTGGCGCTGGCCGTCCATTCCGGTAATTCAGGAAGTATGCGTTGCAGATTTTTGATGCCATAAGAACCGGCCAGCATCGCATTGTCGCCCAGGTCTTCATTCTGTGACCTCGGATCATCCCTGTTGGTTTCAGTACCAAACCAGAGACGTTTGTTGCTTTGCTTTTCTGTAGTGAGCTTTCCCAGCATGGCCGTTTCTTCATCAACTGATTTACCGGTCCAGCGGTAGCCCCATTCTATAGCCCATGTATCGTAATCACCGATGCGTGGGAAGATCCCTTTTTCAGAAATATTATCTTCTGGCTGCGCTACATAATTGAAACGCGCATAGTCCATGATACTGGGGGTATGTCCATTTTCTTCCACCCATTTTTTATTGCGCAGGTTCTCTACCGGCACGGTGGAACTGGATCCGAAATTATGACGGAGGCCCAGTGTATGTCCTACTTCATGGGAAGACACAAAGCGGATCAGTTGCCCCATCAGCTCATCATCGAACTGTGCTTTCCTGGCGCGTGGATCGATGGCAGCTGCCTGCACCATATACCAGTTGCGCAGCAGTTCCATTACATTATGGTACCAGTTGATATGCGTTTCAAGGATCTCTCCCGAACGGGGATCGGCCGTACTTGGGCCGCTTGCATTGGCCACTGAAGATGGCTTGTAAACGATCACTGAATTACGTGCATCATCCATGCTCCAGCTCGGATCTTCTTCCGGTGTTGGCGCAGCTTTGGCCTTGATGGCATTTTTGAAGCCTGCTTTCTCGAAAGCCTTCTGCCAGTCGTTCACACCCTGGATCAGATATGGCACCCATTTCTTTGGAGTGGCCGGATCTATATAAATAACGATGGGCTTCTGTGGTTCCACCAGTTCTCCCTTTCTGTAACGCTCCACATCTTCAGGCTTTGGTTCCAGTCTCCAGCGTTTGGCCAGCACCAGCTCTTTTATGCCCTGTGGATTTTTATCGAAGTCGGTATACCCTACTGCAAAATAACCTACACGCGGATCAAAATACCTTGGCTGCATCGGCTCTTTGGGAAGCACCACAATGGAGGTGGTGAGCTCGATGGTGGCATTGCCAGATGCAGACTCACCTGCACGCGCATAGGTCTTTACCGTTCTGATATTGGTATTGAGCGGGAAAGAACTCACACCCGCGATATATGATTTGTCTGCCTGGAAACCACCAAGCTTCCAGTTCTTTTTCTGGTTATTATCGAAATGAAGCACATCATTGTCGCCCGCGATATAATCAGTGAAATCTATCACCACGCCATTTGAGTCAGAAGACTGCGCTTTGATATCAAAACCGGCAGCAATGGGCTGCATATTGGAACGGATAACTGCCGTGTACATATCCCTGGTGGAATCAGCAGAGAACTCGGAAAAACTTTTCTTTACCAGGAAGAGCTTGTTGTTAGGTCCGCGCTGGAAGCTGATCACGTTGGCATTCACGGCATCACCGGCGTAGCCCGACATGGAACCTGAACTGCGGAGATCGGCCCCTGCCTTTGCCACACGGGTCATGAAGAGGAAATCCCTGCTGAGCATGGCTTCGGGGATCTCTACCAGGTAGCGGTCATCTATTTTGTGCACCAGGAAGAGACCGCGTTCTGTTTTTGCTTTTGCGGTAACAACTTCGTTATAAGGTTTGAGACCGGATTTCACAACCGGAGTTGTGGCGGCTGGCTTATTTGCAGTATCTGTTGTTCCGGCATTCCTGCCATTCCTTTGCGCCATTGCCATCGCTCCGGTTGTGAGCAGCAATCCTGCGCAGAGCGAGGTTTTCAGGCTGAGGGATTTTGTCATCTTGAAAAACATTTAGTGTTCAATAGGGTTCGGAGTGCACCCAGTCGCTCGCGTCCCCGAGAGTGACTTCTAATTGTCCGCCTCTGGCGAGCACTGTGTTGCCGGAGGTGACGGAATAAACGTCACTCGCGGGGACGCCAGCGACTGGGCACACCCTGATTAAAGGCGGCAAGTTAATTTTTTTTGGAACTGCCACGACCTTAAATACGACGAACAACCACAGTATTGGCAAAACTTTACATGAGCGGTAACCTGAAAGCATAAAAAACCCGGACGGATTGGCAGCTCCGCCCGGGAAAGGGATAAATATAAAAAAAGTATTATCGCATCATCATTGCGGACGGCTTCTGCTCCACCGGTAAGGTCACTGTGAAAACCGATCCCACATTGGGCGTACTTTCAGCACTGATGAACCCATGATGCTTTTCCACTATCTTCTTACAGAGCGCCAGGCCGATGCCCGTTCCCTCATAATCCTTGTTCACATGCAATCTCCGGAACATATCGAACACCTGCTCCGCATACACCTGGTCAAACCCGATTCCATTGTCTTCGATGGTGATCCGGCAATAACCGGTCTCTGACACAGGGACCTTGGCTACAGCACCAGGAGGTATATTTCGTATATATATTACCGGTAGCACATCCTTCCTGCTGTACTTCAGTGCATTACCAATCAGATTGTAAAAAAGCGGACGGATCAGTCCGGGGTTCACATCCAGCTGCGGGATCTCTTCAACGTTGATCACGGCCTGTTTCTCCTGCACCGTACTATCCAGATCAACCAGTACTTCCTGGATGATCTGGTTGATATCACTTCGTACAAAATTGTCCTTTTCATCACTCACGCGCGAGAAAGCGAGGATATCCTTGATCAATGTCTGCATCCGTTCTGCCGCATTCTGGATACGGCTGATGTAAGTCTTTGCTTCACTGTCGAGCTGGTCTTTGAACTTCATCCCCAGCAGATCTCCGAAGGTGCGGATCTTCCGCAACGGCTCCTGCAGATCATGCGAGGCCATGAATGCGAACCTGTCCAGTTCCCTGTTGGCTGTTTCCAGCAGATGGATATTCTGCATCAGCTGCTGGTTGAGCTGCCTCACCATTTCTTCGGAAGCGCGCCGCTCATTGATCTCCATCTCCAGGCTGCGGTTGATGGCCTTGAGTTTCTGCTCCTGCACCAGCAACTGGTAGTTCTTGCGATAGAGGTCTACAAATACGCCCACCTTTGCGCGAAGCAATGCCGGATTTACGGGTTTATAGATATAATCAACGGCGCCGGTGCGGTATCCCTTGAAAACATTCTCCTCCCCGTAATTATTGGCTGTGATAAAAATGATAGGAATATGACGAAGTTTATCACGCTCATAGATGAGCTCCGCCGTTTCAAAACCGTTTAGGTTGGGCATTTTCACATCCATGAGGATCAGGGCGAAATCATGCTCGTTCAGCAGGATCTTAAGCGCCTGCCGTCCGGAGCTCGCTTTCACAAACTGGTAGCCATCGGGCTCCAGGATGGTCTCCATGGAGAAAAGCGAATCTTCCCTGTCGTCTACTAATAATATTTTGGAATGCATGAAGGCTTTTTGGTAGAGAATCAATATTATTTATAAAACCACACACGCATCAGACTCAGCAACTGGTCCATTTTCAAAGGCTTTGTGATGTAATCGGAAGCACCCGCCTCTATACATTTCTGCCGGTCTCCCTTCATGGCCTTGGCCGTTACAGCAATGATCGGAAGCAGGTTGTTCTTGTGCTCCCTCCTGATCTTCTGCATTGTTTCATAGCCGTCCATTTCAGGCATCATGATATCCATCAGCACCATATCTATTTTCGGTTGTTCTTCGCGGATCACCTGGATAGCTTCTTTTCCACTCTCTGCCGTGATCACATTTATATTATAACGTTCAAATACTGTTGTTAGTGCAAACAGGTTGCGTACATCATCATCCACTACCAGTATGTTCTTCCCCGTTAGAATATCTTCTTTCAACCGCACATTCTCAATTACCCTGCGTTTCTCAGGCAACAGATCTTTGTGATTGATATGAAGATGACTCACCGCCTCTTCCAGCAGGTGCTCCAGGGAGTCCACACCTTTGGTCAGCACTGCACTGGAAGTGATATTCAGCTGGTTCATCTCCTTATTATTGAAATCACGTGCGGAGTATATGATCAGCGGTGTATTGCGGTGCTTGATCTCATGCACTTTGTTCACCAGGTCCATCCCCGCCATATCCGGCAATGAATAATCCAGGATGATGCAGTCAAAAGCCTGATCAGAAATACTGCGTACTGCATCCTTTGCCGTTGTTGCTATCCGCACCTGCAGGGAATCGCTCTCCAGCATCTTCACTATCTGTGAGCTGTCCAGTTCATTGTCTTCCACCACCAGGATACTTCTCACGCTTTTGTTATGGAAAGAAATGATATCATTGAAGAGGTCATGCAATGCTTCATTATCCAGCGGCTTGAGCAGGAAGCTTCGTGCGCCACGTTTCAATGCCAGCTGTTTGTTCTCTTCACCGGAGATGAGGTGAATGGGAATATGACGATAGTTCAGATCATTGCGTAACAGTTCCAGTACTTTCCAGCCACTGGTATCGGGGAGTTTAACATCCAGTGTGATGGCGATGGGCAGGAAGCGGTTGAGGAACTCGAATACTTCCAGGTAGTTGGTGGCCACAATGGCTTTCAGTCCCACTTCATGCGCCTTCTCGATGATGATCTTGCCGAAGCGGAGATCATCCTCCACAATCAGCACTACTTTATCGCTGGGCTGGATATGGTTCCTGTCGTCACCGGCATCATTGATCATTTCATTGATGATGGCCTTGTTGCTGTTCTCGCCGGGGTCAGACACGGCATGAATATTACTGAACAGCGCATCGATCCTGCTTTTTTCAGGAACTAACTGTGATGCATAATCGCTTACAAAGTCCGGCGTTTCCCTTACCACAATTCCTTCCACATTATGCACCGGAAGGAAGAGCGTGAAGGTACTGCCCCTGGTTACTTCCGATTCCAGTTCGATGGTGCCTCCGAGCAGTTCGGCCAAACCACGGCTGATACTCAGTCCAAGTCCCGTACCGCCATATTTACGGCTGGTGGATCCTTCCGCCTGCTGGAAGGCTTCAAAGATGATATTCTGTTTTTCCGGAGGGATACCGATACCGGTATCGCTGATGGCGAATGCCACTACCCTGCCGGCATTATCGAGACGGAAATTATTGCCTGTTTTCCAGTTTCGCCTGGCCTCATAGATCTTCAGTTTCACCTCCCCTTTCTCCGTAAACTTGAATGAATTGGAGAGCAGGTTTTTGAGGATCTGGTTGAGGCGCTGCAGATCCGTTTCCATGAATTCCGGCAGTTGGGTGTCCGTTTCAATAAGGAAGCGGAGATGCTTGGCTTCTGAGATAGGCTTGAAGGTGGTTTCCACGAACATAGCGATCTCTGCAAAACGTACGGGAGAAATATTGGCCGTAATGAAACCGGATTCGATCTTGGAAAGATCGAGGATATCGTTGATGAGTTGGATAAGGTCATCACCACAGGAGTGGATGGTTTTAGCGTAGCGGATCTGTTTCTCAGACAGGTTGCCTTCCACATTCTCGTAGAGTTGCTGCGCCAGGATCAGCAGCGAATTAAGTGGCGTACGCAACTCATGGCTCATATTGGCGAGAAACTCGGATTTGTATTTGGATGTAAGCGCCAGCTGTTCCGCTTTTTCTTCGAGCGACAAACGTGCTTCTTCCACCTCACGGTTCTTGGCCTCCACTTCGTTCTTCTGCTTTACCAGCAGCAATGCTTTATCCTGCAGTTCATCATTCGTTCTTCTCAATTCTTCCTGCTGGATCTTGAGCTCACCGGCGAGCGATTGAGATTGCATCAGCAGCTCCTCCGTTCTGGAGTTGGCCTCGATAGTGTTCAATACGATACCGATACTCTCTGTAAGCTGACTGAGGAAGTCGAGGTGCGTGGAACTGAATTTTTCCAGCGATGCCAGCTCGATCACCGCCTTCACGTTGTTCTCGAACAATGCCGGCAGGATGATCAGGTTGGTTGGTTTTGTTTTGCCGAGCGCCGAGCTGATCTTGATATAATTGCCCGGGATATTATGAAGAATGATCCTTTCTTTCTCGAATGCCACCTGACCAACAAGGCCTTCGCCGATGGCAAATTCAGTTGGGATATTCTTATCTGATTTGTAGCCATAGGCCGCAAAGAGATGGAGCCTCATTTCGGAATCTTCATCATCCTGCTTCAGAATGTAGAAGGCACCGTAGTGGGCCTGTACCACCTGCGCCAGCTCGGAGAGGATCCGCTGTGCCACTGTTTTAAGGTCACGTTGCCCCTGCAACATCTGTCCGAACTGCGCCAGATTCGATTTCAACCAGTCCTGGTCCTGGTTACGCTGCGTGGTCTCCCGCAGGTTACTGATCATCTGGTTGATGGTATCTTTCAGTGATTCCACCTCACCTTTCGCTTCCACGCGGATGGTACGTGTAAGGTCACCCTTGGTTACCGCCGATGCCACTTCCGCAATGGAGCGCACCTGCGTGGTGAGGTTCTGCGCCAGCTGGTTCACGTTCTCGGTAAGGTTCTTCCAGATACCGGAAGCGCCGGGCACCGATGCCTGTCCACCCAGCTTTCCTTCCACCCCCACCTCACGGGCCACGTTGGTCACCTGGTCTGCGAAGGTGGCGAGGGTATCGATCATTTCATTGATGGTATCGATGAGCTGCGCCACCTCACCGCGAGATACGATGGCGAGTTTTTGTTTCAGGTTTCCGTTTGCCACGGAGGTCACCACTTTGGCGATACCCCGCACCTGGTTGGTGAGGTTGGAGGCCATCATGTTCACGGAGTCGGTAAGGTCTTTCCAGGTACCGGCCACCCCACGCACTTCTGCCTGGCCGCCGAGCTTACCTTCCGTACCTACTTCACGCGCCACACGGGTAACCTCAAACGCAAAAGAGTTGAGCTGTTCCACCATGGTATTGATGGTGTTCTTCAGATCGAGGATCTCTCCTTTCACGTCGATGGCCACGGTCTTCGAAAGGTCGCCCGAAGCCACGGCCTTGGTCACTTCCGCGATGTTCCTAACCTGAGCGGTGAGGTTACCGGTCATGGAGTTCACAGAATCCGTAAGATCCTTCCAGGTACCGGCTACACCGGGCACGAAGGCCTGACCACCGAGCTTTCCATCGGTACCTACTTCACGCGCCACCCGCGTTACTTCGGAGGCGAAGGCACGGAGCTGATCCACCATGGTATTGAGTGTTTCCTTCAGCTGCAGGATCTCACCGCGCACGTCCACCGTGATCTTCTTACTCATATCACCGTTGGCCACGGCGATGGCCACTTCCGCGATATTCCGCACCTGGGCGGTGAGGTTGCCGGCCATCTGGTTCACAGAATCGGTAAGATCCTTCCAGGTTCCGGCAACGCCAGGCACATTGGCCTGTCCTCCGAGCTTTCCATCAGTTCCCACCTCACGCGCTACCCGCGTTACTTCGGAAGCGAAGCCACGCAGCTGGTCCACCATGGTATTGATCGTATTCTTGAGCTCTAATATCTCTCCTTTCACATCCACGCCGATCTTACGGCTGAGGTCACCATTGGCCACCGCCGTGGTCACTTCCGCGATGTTCCGCACCTGTGAGGTGAGGTTACTCGCCATCTTGTTCACGTTATCGGTAAGGTCTTTCCAGATACCCGCCACGCCGGGTACATCGGCCTGTCCGCCCAGCTTTCCTTCCGAGCCCACTTCACGCGCCACCCGCGTTACTTCAGAGCCGAATGCATTGAGCTGGTCCACCATGGTGTTGATGGTGTTCTTCAATTCTAGGATCTCTCCCCGCACGTCCACCGTTATCTTACGGCTAAGGTCACCCTTAGCCACAGCGGTGGTCACTTCGGCGATGTTCCGCACCTGCGAGGTGAGGTTACTCGCCATCTTATTTACTGAGTTGGTAAGATCTTTCCAGGTCCCGGCCACACCGGGTACATCAGCCTGACCGCCGAGCTTTCCTTCAGAGCCCACTTCACGCGCCACACGCGTTACTTCGGAACCGAACGAGTTGAGCTGGTCCACCATGGTATTGATGGTGTTTTTCAATTCAAGGATCTCTCCTTTCACGTCCACGGTGATCTTACGGCTAAGGTCACCCTTGGCAACCGCCGTGGTCACTTCCGCAATGTTCCGCACCTGGCCGGTAAGGTTACTGGCCATCTGGTTCACGGAGTCGGTCAAATTCTTCCAGGTTCCGGCAACACCTTTTACCTGGGCCTGTCCACCGAGCTTTCCTTCCGTTCCCACTTCAAGCGCCACACGGGTAACCTCCATGGAAAAGAGGTTGAGCTGTTCCACCATGTCGTTCACCTCTTTGGCGATGCGCGCAAACTCTCCCTTGAGCACATAGCCACCGATCTCCAGCGGCATACGCTGCATGAGGTCGCCCTTGGCCACCGAGCTGATCACATGCGCGATCTCGATGGTAGGCATTACCAGGTCGGAGATGAGGAGGTTAAGACTTTCCATGCCCGCACGCCAGCTTCCTTTTGCATTGGGCAGTTCAATGCGCTGCGTGAGCTTACCCTGCTTACCGATGGTGCTGCCGGCGCGGGTAAACTCGTAGGTCATCTGCTCGTTGAGGGAAATTATTTCGTTGAGGGTATCACAGATCTTTTTGTCGCGGCCAGAGAGCCCATTACCCATCCGTACACTGAAATTCCCATTGCGTACCTCTGTCAGCACTTTGAGCAGTGCATCATGGTCCAGGCTTTCGCGGACTTTGGCAGTACCATTGGAGGAATTGATCTTTTTACCGGAAGGTTTTTTCGGGGAGCGCAGGACAGGGTTTTCAGTAACAGCCGATTTCCTGACTGTGGTGGTTTTTGGCCGGGCCATATTGAGATTAGGTTTATGAGCAATCAATTTTCTGCTCCTATTTTGCGTGAAAACCATGCCAGAATTGCATTTCAGCTGAAGTGCACATCCCTGCTGCACCTTGCATTTCAAAACTTATCAACAGAAATTGTGGATGTTGCCTATTCTCCACTATACGGGCAAAAGATTCCACACTCTGTAAAAGCCTGGCACCGCGTTTTAAAGCATATCTTAAACATAAATGCTATGAAAACAAATAACACACATCAGCAACCAAAAACTAAACAACCCAATCATTCGGTAAAA
>NZ_JBQCGW010000089.1:0-14465 GCF_051955275.1 Pseudobacter sp.
CTGAGCTCCATCACCGTTAATATTAATGACCTCCTTATTTAAACATTCAGTTTTAGTTGCAATTAATATTTACTCATGGTGTGCCCGGCAGTTCGCGGGGACGCGAGCTACCGGGCACTGCGAAATAAAAGGGCTGGCCTGTGAAGTGCCAGCCCTGGAAACAAATTCTGTATTAGTTACTTCGGGATTTCATTCCCTTCTTTCAGCGCCTTGTCTATCCGCGCGATGATATTTTCCAGGTGATCCTTAGCCAATCCGGTTTGCTGCGGAACTGCGGCAGCGATCTCTTTCTTCAACGTCAGCAGGTGCCTGCGCATCATGCCTGACACATCGTTCCTGGTAGGATCAGGATTTACATAAAGCTGTACACCATTGCCTGCGTTCCTTCCCACAATTTCATTCACGGCCCGGAAAGCCGTGAAGGCCACATCGATATAAATCCTTTGCAGATTGCGCCGGTTGATATCGATGCCTTTCCCGGAATACAGCTCCGTCCATACGCCCCGCTTCATATCATTGAGGAATTCCGCACAGGTGTACACTTTCCTGTCTTTATACCTGATCTCATCCCTGATGAAATTATTGAGTGTGCCGGAGCCGAGCAGGCGGCTGAGTGCATTGAACTGTGCAGAACTTAAATAGGGCTCAGGAGAAGAGCCTGTTACTTTGAAGCTGCTGTCACTCGTAAGCCATGCAGGAACATTCCAGAGATTGGCTTCCAGGAATTTCATGGCGCGCTTCTGTTTTTCATAGGGCACCGGTTCAAAAACGGGACCAGGTTGTTCAACGCTTTTGGGTGTGGTGTAAGCGCCGCCCACTGTTTTGAGCACATGCGCCATGTACAGGCTGTACTGGCGGTATACCTGTGCACTGATCTCTCTCAGACTTTCATAACCTTCATTTGGCTTGCGTGTCCAGCTGCTCAGTTGAGGCAGGATCCTTTGCAGGTTCTTCAGGCCATAGGTGCTGGCGAGCACGGCATCATCACCAAGGTCTTCACTTTGTGAGCGTGGATCGTAAGCATCCATTTCGTAGCCGAAATAAAGTTGCTTGTTGCTGTTGAGACTATCAATGATCAGTTTGTTGAGATAGGGCGTTTCTGCATCTGCGCTGCTGAACTGAGGCATCCAGCGATAGCCCCACTGAATGGCCCATTTGTCGTAGGCTCCGATGCGCGGGAAGATGCCTCGTTCCGTGATATTGTCTTCCGGTTGCGCTACATAGTTGAAACGTGCATAGTCCATGATGCTGGGTGTATGGCCGTGCGCTTCCACATATTTCTTATCGCGGAGTTTTTCTACAGGAACAGTGGAACTGGAACCGTAGTTATGCATGAGCCCGAGCGTATGTCCTACCTCGTGAGAAGATACGAAACGGATCAGTTGCCCCATCAGTTCGTCATCAAATTGCATGGTGCGTGCGCGCGGATCGATGGCGCCTGCCTGGATCATGTACCAGTCGTGCACCAGCGCCATGATATTGTGGTACCAGTTGATATGCGTTTCTATGATCTCGCCGCTGCGCGGATCGTGTACATGGGGGCCACTGGCATTGGCGATGGCGGAGGGTTTGTATACGATCACGTTGTGCCTGGCATCATCGATACTCCAGGTACTGTCGTTCCCGGGGGCAGGCAATGCTTTGATGGCATTTTTGAAACCTGCCTGTTCGAAGGCTACCTGCCAGTCGTTCACCCCTGCGATCAGGTAGGGCACCCATTTCTTTGGAGTGGCCGGATCCACATAATAAACGATGGGGTTCTGTGGCTCCACCAGTTCTCCACGAAGGTATTTTTCGCGGTCTTCGGGTCTGGGCTCCAGTCGCCAGCGTGTAGCGAAATACCGGGTGGAAACACGTTGCGGCTCTGCATCAAAATCCACGATGCCACGAGAAAAAAAGCCAACCCTTGCATCTGCATAACGTGGCTGCATCGGTACTTTGGGAAGCAGCACCAGGGAGCTGTTGAGCTCGTATGTAGTAGGCAAGGTAGATCCGGCTGCTGCAGGCATATAGGTGCGGACAACCTTCACTTCCACGTTGATGGGAAAAGTGTTGATGCTGACAATATAGGATTTGTCATTTTGTACAGCGCCCAGGGCCAGTCCTTTTTTTGCATCCGGACCGAAATGCAGGATCTCATTTTCTGTCTGGATGAACGATGTTACATCCAGTACATAAGAATCGTTGTTATTGCCCAGTGCTTTTACCGGGAAGGCGGCAACTATTGGCTGCAGACTTGAATTGAGCACAGATCTGTACATGCCATTCCCGGTGCTGTCTGCGGACTTTTCTCGAAACACCATCCGCTTCATGAAGATGCGGTGGCCCGGTCCTTTCTCAAAGCGGATCACATTCTCCGCTACCTGGTCGCCGGCATATACATTCACCTGCGGACGCAGGCCTGCCGGGGCTTTGGAGATGCGGTTCACCACCAGGATATCACGGTTCAGCAGGCTGTCTGGGATCTCGAAGAAGTATTGTTCATCGATCTGGTGAATGCGGAACATGCCTGAACGGGTGATGGCTTTTTTTGTGATCACTTCATCATAACGTTTGGGGACATTCGGATTTTTCTCCTCTACTTTGGGAACAGAATCTTTGAGCGAAACGGTTGTTTTTGTGTTGCCTTTTTTTTGCGCAAGGGCAAAAGAAGGCAGGCCCATCATCAGCATGATGGGAAGGATGTTCATTTTTGACATAACAATAATTAATGTGGAAGCAATTCTTGTAATTTCCGGAGTAACTCCTCTCCTCTCAGGTTTGCAGCAATGATCTTTCCATTGGGATCGAGCAGAAAGTTCTGGGGAATGGAGCGTACGCTGTACAGCAATGCCACTTCATTTTTCCAGTATTTGAGATCTGATACATGCAGCCAGGTAAGACCGTCTTCGCGGATGGCTTTGGTCCAGGCATCATGCTTGCCGGGCTGGTCCAGGGAAATACCCAGCACAGTGAAATTCTTATCCTTGAACTGATTGTATGCGCGTACCAGGTTGGGATTCTCTTCGCGGCAGGGATAACACCAGCTGGCCCAGAAATCGAGCAGTACATATTTGCCACGGAGCTCTTTCAGGTGAACAGCCGTTCCGGAAGTGTCGGCCTGCGTGAAATCCGGAGCAATGGCGCCGATGCGGACTGCCATGAATGCATCGATGGATTTGCGGAGTTCCAGGCCTTCCTTGCTGTTGCGCACAGATTTTTTCAATCCGTTGAACAGTTTGTGGTACTGTTCGATATTATCGGGAAGATGGCCTACTGCGTCTTTCAGCGCTTCCACGCTCACGAGATAACCGGGATTTGCTTTCACGAAAGCGATCTCCTGCAACCTGCGTTCTTTCTTGAGTTCCGCCATTTCAGAACGATACTGCGCCAGGCCAATGGTATCGTATTTCACTTTCTTATTCTGCACGTCCAGGTACAATTTCTGGCGCTCTTCCAGTTTTCTGTCTGCGTTGGCCAGGGTTTGTTTCAGTTCCAGCTGTTGCCTGGCGAGCAGGGTTGAATCCGTTCTCTTCGATTGTGCCTGCAGACTGGTTGCACCAATGCAACAGGCTGCTGTTGCCCAAAAAATACTCCTCATTGGATCTTGTTTGTTTTATAGGTTACCTGATTTTAGTTGCGCAGTGCCCGGTCGCTCGCGTCCCCGCGAGTGACTTCTATTTGCTCGCCCCTGGCGAGTTCAGCGTTCGCCAGAGGCGAACCAATATTCCTCACTCGCCAGAGGCGAGCGAGTGCTCCCCGATTAACGATAACAAATCCTTTTTGGGAACACTTATTTAGAATACGCGGGTGCCGTTGCCCTGTTCCATATACATCACGGAGGTAACGCGACCCTCCCCTTCAAAATCGGCGGGGATAGCTGACAGCGTACCTGTAGAGCTGATGGTATGCAGGTACACTTTATAACGTCCATCCTTATACGTACAGATAGCAATCTTGTTGACTTTATTCGGATCCGTATTGACGGGTACCGGGTATTTGATATGCTGGATAGCTGTCACCACTTCTCCGGCCGGTAATGTGAACTGCAGGTTCTCTGTCTGGGAGGCGATATCGGTCATGTAGATTTTGCTTCCAACGGAATAATAGATGAGGTCCACATCATAGTTCCCTCCGATCCTGTCTGCATGCATCAGTGAATGCTGCGGGCTCAGTGTGTCCTGTGCCAGGATCAGGGTGTCTGACCCGAAACCAGCCAGGGGACTGTATTTACCATCTATCTTATAGAGATAGCCTGAGTCTTGCGGATTACGGAAGAGTAATACGGCTACGCCACGGTTGCTGGGATAACCAGCCATCCATGCCAGGTCTCCATTCACATTCCGCAGCTTGTCGCGGCCCTTCAGCGGCTTCAGTTCTGCAAAATTGCCATTGTCAATCCCGAAGATGCTTTTATTGTTTTTGTTCCAGAGCAGGTTCATGGCAACCACCGCTGATTTTGAATCGATATTGGTGTAGTTAACTGCTCCCACAAATGCCGGCATATTGGAGAACAGGGTTCCTTTGACCATGGTGTAAGCCTTGCCATCGTTGATGACATGCAGCAGGTTCAGGGCGGTTGGCTGGAACACATCCTGGAGCTTACGCACCGCTGGTTTGGAGAAGAACATATTATCGAAGTTCATCACCATGGCGCCATTGTCAACGCGGTAGATCCCTGCATCGTTATCGGACAATACCATCATGGTACTGTACTGTTCTGGTGCAGTGATGGTGTTCTTGAATCCGCCTACAAAGAGATTTTTGACGGCATTGCCGCTGAGACTGGCGCCGTTATGGTATTTGATCCAGTTATCGATACGGCCTGTGGGATAAATGAAATCGAGGTCCGTTTGTCCTCCATTATCTTTCAGCAGGTACCACCCGTTCATGGTGAGTGTGGAAATGATTGCTGTTGATTTGAACTGGGCCGTTACACCGGTTTCTTTGTTCTTTACATTGAATACAAGGATATAACTGCCGGGGTTCTTCAATACCTCATAGTCCAGGTTCTTGGTGCGTGCAAGTGTATCGGCTTTCACCAGCCCCTGATTGGGGGTGAACGCATTGTTGAACAGCGTCCAGTAATAATCGTATTGTGCTTCGTTTTCCACAACCGGCTGGATCTTAAGCCAGTCCTGACGGGTGTATACGGTATAAGTGGTCTGCAGGCCGCTGACCTTTACGTCTGCTGCCAGGTTCCTGCCGGTACCGCTGTCATCTTTATTGCAAGCCGCCAGCAGTGAGAGCAGGCCGGCAGCAAGGATATATAATCTTTTCATTGTAGTATCGGTGTTTAAAGATTAGTTAGGGAAAGTGATTACCGGGCTGGTGGGTGAATCGGTTTCGCGCAGTGGTGCCTTGCCAGAGCTGATATTGGCCGGGTCTGCGTTGAAAGCGGCCAGCGCTTCCCTGAACAGGATCTTGTAATGGTTTTGCGCCCCGGCCTGTTCAATGGCTTTGTACCAGGTTTCATCGATCCGGATCTTCAGCAGGTCGATCATAAACTGGTGCTTGCGTTGGCTGTAGTTCCCGAAGCTGCTGAAGGCAGCTGCCTGATAACCGTCCACACGCCAGGAGAAGAAACGCTCCAGCCTGTCTGAGAAGATGAGGGTCCTTTCCACCGCCTGTTTTTCTCCGATAGCAAACTGATCGTTTGCGCTGAGTTTTACGCGCAGACGCCAGGTATTTGTTTTCAATGAGGGATCGCGCAGCAGGATCACAGGAAGACTGTCCTGCGCGTTACCTGCTTTCACTGTCATGAGAGCTGCAATGGCAGGATCGTTGAACGCCACGTAATGCTGACCGGCAATGGCTTGGAACGGACGCTCGGTAGCGATGGTATCTGTGATCTGGTTGGTTATCGGGTCACGTACATACGTGTAATCATATTCGGTAACCTGTTCCAGCTTCACCGCCCTGTCTTTATCTGTAATGCCGCCAATGGTGTTTACCGGGATATAGAAGGTGTCCCTGGTCACTGCGGGATCGATGTATACGAAGCTGAACACCATTTCTGCGGTGTCCGCCTGTTGGATCCTGGCAATGTCGCTGTATAACAGGTAGTCAGATTTTTTACAACCTGCAATCACTGCCAGTAAGATGAATGTTATGCAGAAATATTTTTTCATTGCTGTGAAGATCAGTTGTTATTGAAATTGAGTTCACGATCAGGCCTGGGCGCTATATACCTGGCGGATGTTGCTGAATAGTAAGTGTAGGTCCAGGTAGCAGGCAATGTGGTTACATTGTAACGCTTGTAGGTGAAGAAGGTCTGGCCTTCAGCATAGAATTCCCTGCAATACTCCCTGATCATTTTATTCCTGCGGTCCGCTTCCCAGCTGCTGGTACTGAAGCCTGTTGTAAAAGGAATACCTTTCCTGTTGCAATAGAACCTGTAGTGATTCTCCGCTTCTTCCTTAACGGTAGCGCATTCCGTAAGGATCAGGTACATTTCGCTTAACCGTAACAGTGGTAACTGCAGCAATGGCCTCACTTCTTTCTGAATGAATTTCTTATACTTCACAAAACTGGTTTGGCCTGAAGTGGTCTTATAGCTCCACATCCCTACCCACCTGGCATCCGCAGCCCTTTCTGAAACAGGGAACAGGAAGTTGATATAATAGTAGTTGTCCTGGCTGGCGAAATCTGAGCGCACCAGTTGTCCGGATTCTCCGAAATTGGCTTCAGCGGCCTCTTTGAGGTTGAAGATGCTTAGTGCCGCGATCTGCTCGGAAGGCATGGTATAATCTCCCAGCTGTGAGTCGGCCAGTTCGCCTAACCTGAAGGTGGCAATACCTGCCTGATCCTTTGCATCGATCACCATCTGTGCATATTTGGCGGCATTCACGCGGTTGGCGTCTCCCCTTGGCCTGAGCCAGTTGTATACGCGTGCTTTAAGCGCCAGTACTGCATAGTAGTTGAAGCGAAGTTGCCGGTACATATAGTAATCATCACTGACAACAGGTTCCTGATGTAATGATTCATCAGGATTCAGTTGGGCCAGTGAATATTTAGTGATCGGATCGATATCCTTCATGAGTGCTTCGGCCTGGTCCAGATCAGCCAGCACCTGTGCCGCAAAATCATCATAACTGGAAAGAGGGATGATATTCTTGGATACTTCTTTCGCATAAGGAAGTATTGGATTGTTGCCGGGGTTGTCCGGCATCGGTCCGAACAGGCGGAGTACATCGAAGTGCGCAAAAGCACGCAGCGCCAGGGCTTCACCTTTCACCATCGCGTAGTTGTTGTCCTGGAAAATTGATTTCTTGTTATCGATATTCTCGAGGATGCTGTTCACATCGGCGATGATCTTGTATTCTTTCGCGTAGATCACATCCAACCTGCCCCTTACCCCTGCATCGGTGTAGTTGGCGGCAACGAGGTTCATAAGTGTTGTATTGGAGGTGGCGGCCACTTCCCAGTTGCGGCACATGTATTCGATAGTGCCCCAGGTGAGTGAATGACCGTAGGCATCATTGCTTTTAAGGTCCAGGTAGGCGCCGGTGAGGGCATCGCGGAAGCCTTTCTGCGACTGGAACATCTGGTCTTTGGTGCTCTGCCCTTCAGGCTTTACATCCAGCCATTTGTTACAACCGGCCAGCAGGCCTACGGAGCAAATCAGTATCGTAATGGTGATCTTGTTCATTTGAATGGAATTAAAAAGTTGCAAACAGTTGGAAACTGAACTGTCTTGTGAATGGAAAATCAAGACCGCGTTCCTGGCGAACAGTGGAGAGATAGAACAGCTCACCTGTATTGAAAGTAAGCTGCAGGCTCTTCATGTTCAGACTTTGCAGGAATGCCCTGCTGGTAACATCGTAGCTGATGTTCACGTTCTGACAGATAAGGGTCGACTCATTCTGTACAAACCGGGAAGAAGGCTCTGCTTTCGATGTTTCATTCAGTCCACGGAAACCCGTGATATCACCGGGCTTCTGCCAGCGGTCAGTGAATACGCGCGCATCCACATTCAGGAACCTGTTGGCATTTTCAATTTTTTCGATGAGGGTCTGGTTATAGATCTGTCCACCAAAACGGTAACCGAATGAGGCATTCATCGTCACCCCTGCATAACGGAACAGGGTGCTGAAGTTGCCGCGGTACTTTGGTTGCGACAAGCCCACGTTCACACGGTCAGCCGCTTTCCATGAATATGTCACTTCGCCAAACCTGTTGAGGAAAAGTTCTTTTCCTGTACTGGGGTCGATACCGAGTGAACGCACTGCATAGATGGTGTTCTGGGAAGCGCCTTCGCGTATGATCTTATTGGGAGCATTGGATGTGTAATCATATTGCAGCGCCAGTTTTTCGTTGGCCGCTTTCATTGCCTGCGACAACTGCGCGATCTTGTCCTGGTTATGCGCAATATTGCCAGTCACAGACCAGAGCAGGCGGCTTGCATCCCTGCGGATGATGGTCACACGTGCCGTGAGTTCCCAGCCGCGTTGTTCAAGGCGACCGATATTCTCCACATAATCAGTAAACCCGTTTGAATATGGCAGCTCGATGGAAGAGAGCAGGTTGTTGGTGTTCTCTTTATAATAATCTGCCATCAGGTAGATGCGGTCATTGAGGAAGCTGGCCTCAATACCGAAGTCGAGCTTATTGGTTTCCTGCCACTGAAGATCAGCATTGCCCAGTGTTGATTGCGTGGCGCCGATCCAGTTCTTGTAACGGTCCTTCACCAGGTAATTGTAGGTGGCGAGCGGTTGATAGGCAGAGAAAGCCTGGTTGCCGGTAACGCCGTAAGAGGTGCGCAATCTCAGGCGGTCGATATAAGTCAGGTCTCTCAGAAAGCGTTCCTCATGCAGGTTCCAGCCTGCACCCAATGCGTAGAATGGCGCATACCGTTTGTTGGTGCCGAATTGTGAGGCCCCATCAATGCGATAGGTGACATCGGCAAAATAACGGTTGTCATATGAGTAGTTTACGGTGCTCACCACGCCAACCCTGCGGGCAGTGTTCTCACTGCCGCCTGGTGCGCTGTTTTGCGCATATTGCATGGCGCGGCCAATGAAGTCAACTGTTTCATCAGGGAAACCCTCTGCAGCAAAACTGTAGTTGGTAACTTTGGCTTCGTTCAGTTCACCACTCACACCAACAGAGAGGCCATGTACACCTGCAAAGAGGTTGTAATAGTTGGCGGATACACGGCTGGTATAGCTGAAATCCTTGCCAGTGCTGAATACATAACTTCCTTTACGGAACAGGTCTGCTGCTGCATACTGAGAGAAAGCGGAATGTGAAGCCGGTTTGAAATCATCGCCTGTGCTCTGATTGCTGTTGATGCTGATACCACCATTAAGGGTAACCCGGTTAATGGGTTTCCATTCGATCTGGAAATTATTCACGATACTGGTATATGCCGACTTGTTGAATGTGTTCAATGTGGCATTGAACATCGGGTTGCCATAAGGTTGTGAGTACTCTCCCTGTACCCAGTAGTCATACTGGTAAGGCCTGAATCGCTGTACTACATTGCCATTGGCATCGTATGGGCTCCAGTAGGGATTGAGCTTCGCGTAATCCCCGAACGAACCCCAGGGTGATTCATTGCCTTTGGTATTACCGATGCGCAGGTTATTGCTGAAGTTCAGATTTTTCAGTCTGTATGAAATGGTAACGGTACCATTCACGGTTTCGCGGCCGGAGCCTTTCATCACACCATTGATGCGGTTGTATTGACCTTCCAGTGCGTAACGGAAAGTATTGTCGCCGCCTTCCATGCGGAGGGAATGGTTCTGATCGAGCTGCGTGCGCAATGGTTTGCGGAGCCAGTCTGTATTCTGTCCGCTTTCCACCAGGCCGAGCAGTTCGTTGTAATAAGCTTCCATGGCCAGGTTCATGGCGGCGGTCTTTGTTTTGTTGCTGTAGTAACCGGATGCTTTTTCCAGAGCGAGTTTATCGCGTGCGTTCAGCAGGTTGTAGCTGCTGAGATCAGGAAGACTGACGTTAACGCCTCCCCTGTAAGTAAGCCTGAGCTTGCCTGCTGCGGGCTGTTTGGTGGTGATAACGATCACACCATTGGCGCCCTGTGAGCCGTAGAGTGCAGTGGCGGAGCCATCTTTCAGCAAGGTAACGGACTGTATCTCGTTAGTATTGAGGTCCATCATTCTTTGCAGGGAGATGGGGAATCCGTCCATGATCACCAGCGGTGCATTGAGGGCTGCGGCCTGGTACTGGAACTGCTGATCGCGTACGGCCAGTCCGCCATAATCAGTGCTGGCCTGGAACTGATCGATATTGGGCAGGTTACGTGTGCCGCGAAGCTGGATCTCCGGTATCCTGTTGGGATCTGAACCGATGGCGTTGTTGGCTACTACATTGAAGGCGGGATCAATATTACCGAGGGTAACAAAGATGTTACGGCCCTGGAATTCACGGATCTCTTTTTCAGAGATCACCCGGGTGGCGCCTGTATAACTTTCTTTCGGTTTATTGAAGATACCGGTCACCACCACATTCTCGATCACGGCAGCCGCCGGAGAGAGGGAGATAGCGATGTCTTTGGTATTGGCTTTTACCTTGTAGGTTTGGGAAGCAAATCCAACGTAGCTGATCACCAGTACTTCACCTTCATCGGCCTGGATGGTGAAGCGGCCTGTAGCATCGGTGGTCACATTTTTTTTGCTGCCACGGATACTGATGGTGGCTCCTGCAAGCGGAGCGCCCGTGCTGTCTGTGATACGGCCGGTGATTGGTTGCGGAGCTGCTGCCAGCAATGCAGAAAGCGGTTCAGGAATAATGTTGATCGCCGTTCTGGAAAGATGGATGGTCTTTCCGGAGATCACATAACTGAGTGGCTGGTCTTTCAGGATAATATCCAGGAAATGGCGCAGGGGCATATTCTGCACGGAGAAGCTGACGGATTTTGCATCCGCGAGGGTCCCTTTCTTACTGAATACAACAAACCCTGTTTGTTTCTCGATGTTGTCGAACACCTGTCTGAGAGTTTGTTCTTTTCCTGTGAGTGTGATACTCTGCGCCTTTCCAGACGCATATGCATTCACCAAACCGAGAGTCATTAAAATGATGGTCAATCTCATAACCAGCAGAATTTTGGCGAGGTTGTGGCGTCCTCTACGCTTATGGGCCCGGGCAGGGGTATAAGCCGGTTGACGGAAACCGGCAACCGGGAAGCCACAATCAGCAGTTTTTTGCATAAATTGTGAACAGTTTTGGTTGATAAAAAATGGATAATACACACTCATTTGGCTCAGCCTGAACAGTACCGGAGGTGGCGCAATCACTTCCGGTTTGTTTTTCAGACCGATCCATTATTTCGGTTATTGATTCAATGGCAAGGTGAAATGGTAAGGTTTATCAGGGAAGCACTGTCAGTGTTCTGTTTTCAATTTTGCAATGCACTCCGGATTTCCCCAGCATCACCAGCAGGTCACTAAGCGGAACATCTCTCGTTAGTTTACCTTCAAATTCTGCATCCGGAACATTCTTCGCATAGATCACTTCAATATCGTACCAACGTTCAACCTGTCTCATGATCTCTTCCAGGCTGGCTCCTTCAAAGTTGAACAGGCCATTCTTCCACGCCATCACCTTTGTCAGATCAACCCCATTGATCACTTTGATACCGGTATTCGTTGCTTTGTTATTCTGCAGAATGCGGCCCTGCTGGCCGGGTTTCAGCGTTTCGGCCTGATCATTTTCTGATATTCTCACACTGCCGTTCAGCAGTGTGGTGCTGATAACTGATTCATTGGTGTAAGCGTTCACGTTGAACTGCGTGCCCAGCACTTCTATTGTTGCCTTTCCATTTACATTCACTTTGAAGGGCATATGGGTATTACGCGCCACCTCAAAATAGGCTTCACCTGTAACGCTCACCAGGCGCTGGTTTCCGGTGAATGCGGTGGGGTACCTGAGAGAGCTGGCTGCATTGAGCCATACCCTGGTCCCATCCGGTAAAGTGATCTGGAACTGGCGCCCTTTGGGAGTGGTCATGGTGTTGTAACCGATCTCTCCGTATGTTTTTCCGGTTGGATCATAGGCCAGTCCCCCACTCTTCAGGGTTACGGATGTACCTCCCTGGGTGGCTACAATGCCATTACCCAGGCTGTCGAGCACCAGTTGCGAGCCATCTGCCAGCGTAAGTACGGCGCCGCTTTTCCCGGGTGAAATATGTTTGGTTTCCGCGATGGAAACGGGAGGATGTGTTTCTTCTTTTTTATTTTCTGAAAGGAAGAGATAAGTACCTGCCAGAGCCAGTAACAGCACAGAAGCTGCTGCCCATCGCCATTTGCGGAGCAGGCCTGGTTTTTGTTTTGTGACAGGCATTTCAATTAATCTGCCTTCTTCCGTTGATGAACCGGTGATCCGTGCAGCACCGCCATCCAGCCTGCTTTTCCAGAATGCTATATCTTCTTCGTTTTCCGGTGTGAAATTTTCCAGGTTGTTTTCTATGTAGGCAACTACGGTTTCATCATGGATGCCTGTACGAACAAGTGTAAGCAACTGATCGATCTCAGCTGCATTCGCCTGTCCGCTGGAGTATTTCTCCAGTAATTGGATGATATGTTGATTACCTGTATCCATAGATTTTATATGGTTTGCACAACCTACTGCTATCACTGACGACTGACGGCAACAGAAGTACCAAAGGGGTTAAAAATATTTTGAAAAAATAATAATGGCCAGCACACCGGTGATATCGCCATGATCGAGGAGATAGGTCCGGATATGCTGCAGGGCAAGGTTTAGCTGATTGCGAACGGTGTTTTTGGAAAGGTTCAGCTGGCTGGCAATTTCGTCGTAGGTAAGACCCTTTTCATGGCGCAGTTTGTAGATCAGTGCGCGTTGGGCAGGTAGTTGCTGAATGGCCTGGCGGAAGAGTTTCTCTCCGGCCTGGTAGTCCACCAGTTCTTCGGTGGTATTGGTATGGGCGTTTTGCAGGAAGTGCACCAGGTGTTGCTGGAGCTTTACTTCATAGCCTCGTTTTTTAAGGTGGTCCTTGGTGCGGTTGGCGATCATCCGGAAGAGATAGCTGCCCGGGTAATCAATGCTGGTCAGGGTGTTGCGGACAGACCATAGTTTCAGGAAACTGTCCTGAACAATTTCTTCCGCCCATAATTCAGAGCGCAAAAAACGGGAAACGAAGAGGGCTGATTTTACTGCATACGCGTCATAGAACTCCTCAAATGCGGAAGCATCGCCGTTGGCGATGCGCTGAAATAAAAGTCTGTCACGTTGTAACGCGTTATTGTCCAATACTTTACTATGGGTTTAGTGATGGCCATAAGAAGGCGTAAGGTGGGCTAAAATTAAAGAGAGTTGGGAATATATGGCGGGACTTATTTTTCAGAGGAGCATATGGCGTCTGAAATTGATCGTTTGAACAGGCTGGCAGGATTCAAAAAAGAAGAGCTGGCCCATTTCTATTGAATAGTATACAACTATAGTTGCGTTCGACCAGGAGAATCCGAATGCATCATTATTAAACCATTTTTGATTTTTTGCAAACTGGTAGGTGGCATCATCCCAGTGGAAATTCTTTTTGTCGAATATTTTTATATCGATGTTCCCGTTTTCTGTTTCGATATGAACAAAAAGACTGGCAATGGTTTCTGTTTTTTCAATTCTCAGGCATCCTTTTTTCTTTCTGTCTTTTGAATGCTTTACAGGGTAATTCACAGCAAACCGGAAATTTTCCCGGATAACACTATTGTACGCATTTTCGAAAACTGATTTATCCCAGTTGTATTCATCACTGAGCTCCAACATTACTTTGTGGATCAGTTCAAGGACATAGTGATAACGGCCTGTTTTATCTGCCGCTTCGTATTGATCATGATTGAACTCTGTTGCAACCGAAACTACCGAGCCCAATTTATTAGGTCCCTTCCAGATACCATAAAAGGCTGGCTGAATGCAAATGCGGGTAGCGCCGACAGGTTTATAGCCGTTCATATTCCAGACATAGAGGTCACTTACATAATTCGCGAGGGCTGTTTCTTCAGCATGCCTGGGATCTTCTCTCGGGTAGCGAGTTGGTCCATATAAAGTAATATCGGTAAAAGGTGCGCCCATATACATCCGGTGTTTATAGATTCCCTGCTAAATCTAGCTTTCTCTTTCCTTTTTTGCAAATGGAAACACCGGAATTTGGTGAAAATAAATACAAAAATGTATCTAGGGTTATAAATGCTGCTGAATATCGCTTATGTCAACCAGCAGGCAGCAGATAAACAAGGCGGATGACCGATTTCTGTTTTCAGATCATATCTTCCCGAATTTCCTGCAACCTTCCACTTTTGTCTGAATACTTTTATCAATGAGCCAGTCAAGGTCCGTGAGATGAGGAATTGTATTGAAGGATAAGTGCTTCAGGTATTTCATATAATTAACAGGAAGCAGGTGTTCTACCATTAACTGTTTTACCCAGGTGAATGACAGGTGTTCTATTTTACCAATCTCCGGTAAGGCTGCGAGATTGGTAGTTCCTCCAAAGCCAAATTAAAGTCATG
>NZ_JBQCGW010000090.1:0-5657 GCF_051955275.1 Pseudobacter sp.
ATAAGGATGGATCAGATTCCTAATACTATCACCATGCTGCGCGTTCATGCTGCATTTAAATGGGAGGCTGCAAATCCCCGGATCGATAACCCTTACGACCTGCTGGGCAAGCCGCGTATCGCCAACAAGTCCACTGGTGGCATTGTAGACATGGGAGCTATTGAATCGCAGAAACAATCACAAACGATCACTGTAGCCGATGCTTCCAAAACTTATGGCGATGCCGCTTTCGCACCCGCTGCCACTGCAGGTTCAGGATTGGCCGTGACCTATAGCTCGGGCAATACGGCCATAGCAGAACCATTCTTTGATGCGGCGGATGGAAAATATAAGCTCAGCATCAAAAGCGCAGGAACCGTAACAATTACAGCCAACCAGGGCGGTGACGGAAGCTGGGAGCCTGCTTCTGCCAAAACCTTCCAACTGATGGTAGCGCCGAAGCCGGTAACAATAGGCATCAAATCAACGGCGGAGATCACAAAAAGATATGACGGGCATGTGCAGGGTGGTTTCAATTCTGCCAACCTTGAATTTGCATCCGGTGATATCATCAACAATGATGATGTACAGGCAAAATTCAACGGCATCCTGGTATATGATAACGAGAATGCAGGTGACAATAAAACCATCACCCTTAACCGCCTTTACCTGGAACTGGAAGGAGCCAAGGCGGGCAATTATGTGATCGGCAATGCAGCAGATATTACATTCAGCAGTGCAAGCATCACCAAAGCATCCCTGACGGCAACGCCTGTAAGTGGGCAGGGGAAGATTTACGGAGACACTGATCCTGTGCTTGCATATTCCATCTCCGGAACCCTTTTCAACAGTGATGCCATTACGGGTGTTCTGGCAAGAGAAGCAGGAGAGGATGCAGGGGATTACGATATTACCCTGGGTAGTTTAACGGCTGGCGCCAACTACAATATTATTTTGAACGATGAGTTGTTCACCATCGCAAAGAAACCGGTGATCGTGAATTTCAAAACAACTGCCAGTCTTTCTAAAATTTATGATGGCAGTGATAAGGCAAATCTACAGTCCACAGATCTGGGCTTCGCGGCTGGCGTCATCATCAATGCAGATGCAATAGGAATTCTGCTTAGTGCAGATGCAGCTGCTTACGATAGCAGGCATGCCGGTGATCATAAAACCCTATCTGTTCCCTATAGTGGTCTGTCGCTCACCGGCGCCAAAGCCGGCAACTACCAGATCAGCAATACAGCGGTGCTCAGTACCAATGAGGCCAGTATCACACCTGCTCCGCTGAGCATTACGGCAGAGGGGAAGACGAAAGTGTATGGAACGGCTGATCCCATACTCACCTATTCAATATCCGGCGGTCAACTGTTTGGGTCGGACCAACTTACCGGCGCTTTGGGTAGAGATCCGGGCAGTGATGTTGGCGTATATCCGATCACGCTCAATACGCTCTCAGGTGGTTCTGACTATGCCATTACATATGTTGGTGCTAACCTGAGCATCACCAAAGCCTCACAAAATATCAGCTGGGCGCAGAATGATTTCGAGATAGGTTGTAATGGAGCTCCGGTGCCTATTACGTTGATGGCAACAAGCAATAGTGGTCTGACTGTTACCTATGTTGTTACCAATCCGGCCATCGCATCCGTTAATGGAAATATACTCACTCCCGTTGCTGGTGGTGCTACCACTATCACTGCCATACAGGCTGGTGATAATAACCATGAGCCAGCTATGATGGTGACGAAGAATCTCAAGTACCAGATGGCTGGCGCTATCCGTCAGCACTGGGCTGATGCCATTTTCTTCGATAATACCGGGGGAAATTATACAGCCTGGCAATGGTATAAGAATGGCAATCCTGTCAACGGCGCCACCAGCCCGTATTATAGCGAATCCACTGCATTGAATGGAAATTTCTATGTGGTGGCTACTGATAAAAATGGAAATGTTGTGGAGTCCTGTCCGGTTACTGCTGCAGGTGCAGGGTTTACAGCAGGCATCAAAGTTTCTCCGAATCCGGTAAGGGCTGGTTCTGCAGCTACCGTGACCTGTAATTACAGCACAGGTGAACTGACAGGAGCGAAGCTCATACTGTCTCTGATAACAGGCACAAAGGTACAGGAGGTCACGCAGGTGAATGCTGCCAACCAGGTAACGATGCCGGCGCAAGGGGGACTGTATGTGCTTACATTGATCCTGAGCAACGGACAAAAAGCCTCTGTGAACGTGCTGGTGAAATAATCCACTAACCCTAACTCATTAATTGAAATGAAAAGACTATTTGCAACAGGATGCTTAACGGCTCTCGCACTCACCGCCAGTGCGCAGGAATTCGGCATCGAACTGAACGGCGGCCTGCAGGGCCTGCGTTACAAATATAGCGGCGCATCGCCCGGAATACAGTCGGGTGGCTCACTTGGGGTCAACTATCTTTTCCCCTTCGGTTCCCGTTGGGGTATCCTTACGGGGATCGGCGCAGGTTATTACAATACCAAAACCACGCTGAACAATGGCGCTACACGCTCATCTTACGAAGTTGATGATATGGGATCGGCCTTTCAGTACAATATCAAAGCCACTGGTTATAAGGAAACGAATAGTTTTCTGTCGGCGGCTATCCCTGTTATGCTGCAGTACCAGACCTGTGGTAAAACACAGTGGTATGTGAATGGCGGTGCTAAGATCCTGATCCCTTTCAGTGTAAAAACAAAAGCGTCCGCACAGCAACTGGATCTCAGTGGATACTATCCCGATTATAATATTGAAGTGAAAGATATGCCGCAACATGGTTTCGGAGTGCTCAGCAACTGGAGCCATGAGGCTAAGCCGGAATTGAGGCCAACAACTACGCTTAGCGCGGCTACGGGATTCAGTTTTCCGGCATGTAATAATTTGCGGTTATACACTGGTGTGTATTTTGATTACGGACTAACGGATCCCCGCAAAGAGTCTGATGCCAATGCATCTTTGGTAGCATACAATGCCGGCAATATCAACCAGGCCGGTGTAAATGGCCTGATGAATAAAGGGGACGATGCAAGGATCCTGGCTTATGGCATTCAGGTAAGGATAGGATTCTCTAAAAAGAAGAAGGCTGTTCAACCGGTAGCTATGGCAGAGCCAATTGTAGCACCAGTTGAAACAAAGCCCGCACCGGTAGTTGAGCCGGCCAATCCCACCGAGGTGGTACAGGTGTTTGAGCCTGTAATTGATTCAGCCGTGGTGGAAACCATGCATACTATTACTGAGTCTGAACAAATGGTAGTGAATCAACCGGTAACTTTTGTTGTTCTGGGTAAAACCAATGTGCCGGAAGGGTTGAAGCCGCACCTGGATTCTGTGGCTGGCATTCTGAAGCAATACCCTGGGCTGCATGTCCTGATCGTTGGCCATACCTGTGATATCGGCACAGAAAGAGAAAATGCTAAGGTAGGATTGGAGCGTGCTGAATCCGTTGCGGCTTACCTGAAAAAAAAGGGCGTGCCTGCCAGCCGGATCAGCACCAATTCTGCCGGTCCTTCCCAGCCCATTGTTCCGAATGACTCCAGCAGGAACAGAAGCGAAAACAGGCGTGTGACCATCACCGTTAAATAGTCTTTTGTTATTAGTTATATAAGTCGAAAAGCAAATGGCCGTCTCATCCGGGACGGCCTTTAAAACAAAAGAAGCGGCCTCCCGGGCCGCCTCTATAATAAAAAATGATAGTGATATATGGGAGTGGTTAGTGCTCTTAGTTCTGTACCCTGAAATTGAATTTAAGCGTTCCTACAGATTCTCCTTCGCCGCCACTGAACTTCACCTGCTGTGCTTTCTGAATGGCGATGCTTTTGTATTGTGCTTCAGAAGTAGTGCTGCCTCTGGGCTGGAAAGTGGCTGAGATCACTCTTCCGTTCTCATCAACACGGATGTCTACATATACTGTTGCATTCTCATTGAAATCATCTTTGAAAGAAGGCATCCCTGTGATCTTTCTTCCGCTCAATCCTTTGGAGATGCTTACGCCGTTGCCCTTACCGCCACCGGTATAATTATCGGAGTTGGGGTTGCCGCCGGGCCTTCCCTGATCGCCTGTTCCACCTGCAATGCCCTGGTTGCCGCCTTTCTTGTAGCTGTCTGCTTCGTTACCGCCAGTACCTGTGCCACCGATGCCGCGCATGGTTGCTTTGGGTTTGGGAGGTGCGGGAGCAGGAGGAGCTTCCACGGGCTTCTTTACCGGAGGTGTTTTTACAGTAGCCTTTTCAGGTACTTTCTTCACTTCGGGTTTTGTTACCTCAGGCTTCTTCACTTCCACAGGATTGCTGGGTGCTTCATCAGCTTCAACATCTTTATCGGGAGCTTCCGGTGTTGGTGCGGGAGGAGGAGGCGTGTAAGCGGCCTGCTCTGCAGGTGCAGGAGAGCCGGGCTCGAATGGCTGGTCGTCGCCGAAGCCCTGATCGCTGCTGCCGAGATTCACCTCGAGACCTTCTTCTACAGGAGGCTCGGGGACCGGAGGCAGTGACCATCGTACAAACAGGAAGATGAGTAATAATGCACCACAGATGATTGCGGTGTAAGTGCCTGCCTGCACATTCTTTTTCGATTCAAAATTATCTGTCATACGCCAGGAATTCTGTGTACGAATGTACCAATGTTTCCACTAAACGTTGCAAATAGTATGCTAATTGTTAAACGCTTTCTTAAAATTAAGCTATTTAAAAAAGATATCGTAAGCAAAGCGAAGGATAGTTGCGCACACCACAACCAGGAAGAAGATCCTGATGAATGAGTTCCCTTTCAGTAATGCCAGCTTCGCGCCGCACCAGCCACCGATCATATTGCACACAGCCATCGGTATGGCAATGGTAAAAAGGATCTTTCCACTTGATAAAAAGAAAACGATAGAGCCCAGGTTGGTGCTGAGATTCACGAACTTGGCATTGGCGCTTGATTGCAGGAAATCGAATCCGAGGATGCTGATAAAGGCCAGTACCAGGAAACTGCCGGTACCCGGACCGATGAATCCATCATAGAAGCCGATCACCAGGCTGATGATGGCGGCATACCACCATTGCTGTTTTTCTGTATGCGTCTTTTCTGTATGTGTGCCGAATTTTTTGTTTGTATAAGTGTAAACCGCTACGAGAACCAGCACGATCAGCAGTAATGGTTTCATGAAGCTATTGCTCACCATCGTCAGCAGTTTGGAGCCGCAGAAAGCAGCACAGAAGGCGATGCCGGCCATCAGGGCCAGCATGGGGTAATTGAGCTTCACCTTTTTTGCATATTGATACGCGGCCATGGAAGTGCCGCTGAAGGCGGGGATCTTTAGTGTACCGATCACCGTTGCCACAGGGTATTGAGGAAGTAATACGAGGGCTGCAGGTGTTTGTATCAGTCCACCGCCACCGACAACAGCGTCTACAAATCCGGCAAGGAATGCAAAAATGCAAAGTAGGACCATGAATGAATTGATTTTCGGGGACGCGAGCGACCGGGCACACTCCGTGAAATTAGTGGGCGAAATCTTTCTCGTAGTCTCCCTTGATCCTTTCCATCGGCGGATTGAAATAACCGAATTTGAGGTTGGGGAATTCTTCGCGGATCAACTCCTGCATCTGTTTGATGCCGATCATTTCCGTTTCAGCGGTGAACCCGATCTTGCCAAGGTACCAGTCCGGATCGATATTGAAATT
>NZ_JBQCGW010000091.1:0-3921 GCF_051955275.1 Pseudobacter sp.
GTGCAGCCGCGCCGTGTAAAAATGAAAGAGGGAAGCAAAAGCGGTCTCATCGCCTTCGGCAATCCTGATAAGCAGTTCTCTTTCATTATGTAATGTTTCGGCGGCCAACAGCACAAAATTAGATAAAGTAAAATTTTCAGCAGAAAATAAGGTTGCCACAGGCCAATTGCCCCGGAGTGATGGGGCAGGTTGAAATGGTTGGAGCTAAAATACAAAAATCACCAATAGCCTCCATAAAAAAATGACAACTACCGCAATAGTTTTTTCCATTATCATTACACGTATCTTTACCCCTCACGCCATCAGTCGCCTTTCCTGTAATCATCTCTTCACCAAACATTACAAACTGCTGTAGCATTGGAGCAAACCACGGACCATCAGGATATTCCCGTATTACTCATACAACTGGGGCAGGGAAGCCATAGCGCTTTCAATATCCTGTTCAACCGCTACAAGCATACAGTATATACCAATGCCCTTCTTTTTACTTCCACTTCCACGCTTGCAGAAGAGATAGTGCAGGATGTATTCCTGCAGGTCTGGAAATCCAGGGAAAAAGTAGCGCAGGTGGATGACCTCGATGCCTATCTCTTCATCATCACCCGGAATGCAGTATACCGTTCCCTGCATGCGCAGGCACAACATGAAAAAAAGCACAAAGCCTGGCAGGAATCCAACGGAAATACTGAATCAGGAGAAAATATACTTTCCGCCATCCTCGAAAAAGATTATCACAAGCTCCTTGAGCAGGCCATCCGGCAACTTCCACCACAGCAGCAACAGGTGTATATCCTCATCAAACAACAGGGGCTTTCACGGGCGGAAGCTGCACAACAGCTGGGGCTTCATCCCGAGACCGTGAAACGGCATCTGAGCCTCGCTACCAGGAGCATACGCACCTTTTGTTTATTGCACCTCGACCTTACCCCGGCCATCGCAATTTTTCTGTGCTTTCACCTGAAATAAAAAAAAATTCCGCTTCATTGACCCATCGTTGCCATTGCGCAGCTCTTTATATACAGCATCAATAAACAACGATGAATCCAAAACAACTCGAACTGCTGCTGAGCAAGCTTGCCGGAAATGAATTGTCCGCTTCAGACCGCGAGACATTAATGGTATACCTGGCCGACCCCGCCAATAAAAATTCCGCGCAGGAAGCCATTGGCCGGATGATGGCGCAAAACACGGCCGGTATTCAATTACTGCCGGAACAATCCTCCGAAGAGATCATGGCCGCGATCATGGCACCGGAAACACCGGTTCAACCTGCCATCATCCGTACCATGCCATCCCGCAGTACCAATTCCCGCTGGTGGTGGGCGGCAGCTGCCGTTATCATCACCGGGGCCGCCAGCCTCTGGTACATCAATCAGCCATCACCTGAAAAAACAATACCTGCACCTGTAGTGGCAGATATCAACCCTGCCTCCAGTGGCGCCATCCTCACGCTTGCCAACGGCTCCACCATTCTGCTGGACACCCTGAAAGACGGCGCTATCGCCACTCCTGACGGATCGGACCTCAGCATCCGGAACGGCCATCTGTTAGCCGGACAAACCTCCTCAGCAACAGGATGGAATAAAGTAAGCACGCCAAACGGAAGACAATATATAATGACACTTGCCGACGGCTCAAAAGCCTGGCTCAACGCAGGCAGCTCCCTTGAATACCCGGTCAACTTCACCGGTAACGAGAGAGTGGTAAGAATAACAGGAGAAGTGTATTTCGAAGTTACGGCCCAACCTGCACTCCCCTTCAATGTGAATGTAAAAGGAATGGAAGTACAGGTCCTCGGCACTTCCTTCAATGTGAACGCCTATGATGATGAATCATCCATCAACACTACCCTGGCATCGGGCTCAGTGAAGATCATTTCGGCAGGGTTCACTCCTGCCCTGCTGAAGCCCGGACAGCAGGCTCGTTTCCAGGCATCGGCGCCTATAAAGGTATTGCCTGCAGTTGACCTGGATAAAATACTGGCCTGGAAGAATGGCTATTTCAGTTTTGATGACCTCAATCTTCAACAGGTAATGAAGCTCATTGAAAGATGGTATGATGTGTCCGTAAAATATGAGGGCCCCATACCAGTGGAACAATTTGAAGGAATGGTGAGCAGAAGCATGAAACTCTCGGGCATTATCAAATCACTCAGGGATATGGATATTGAAGTGAGACAGGAAGGAAGGACCCTGATCATCAGTAAAAAATAACAGCGGCTGTTATCAAACAAAAACCGGAAATGTTGACGCATTCCCGGCGGATTTGATTTCTATACAAGGCTAGGCACCTTTTAAAAAACCAAACAATGCGAATGTATGCAATTAACTGTTAATTGGAGAAATCGTCATGCCCCTGCTTTAAGGTCTGTTTTCAAGCGTGACCGGATCCCTCTCCCCATCAAGTTCATTATGAAACTTACCACTGCTGTTCTGCTTGTTGCCATGCTGAGTGCTTCAGTAATGGCATCATCCCAAACCATCAGCTTTTCGGCAAAGAATGTGTCGCTGAAAACAGTACTGCTGGCCGTCAACAAACAAACCGGCTTTACGTACTGGGCAAACAAGGACCTGCTCAGAAGTGCCTGCTGTATTACTGTGAGCGCAGACAATATGCCACTGGAGCAATTCATCACCACCGTATTGAAAGGCACCGGCATCAAAGCCAGGTTCGAGGAAAAGACCATTGTATTGTCGTCCAGGAAAACGGAGATCCCTCCCACTCCGGCGCCATTGCTGATCATAGCAGACACGATTCCTGCGCAGATCATTTCCGGCGTCATCTTACTGAAAGATGGAACAGGATCTTCCAGCCCGCTCGCAGGAGCCACCGTTCAGGAGAAAGGTGTTGTACAAAATGCAACCGCCACCAATGAACGCGGTGAATTCCGCCTCAGGGTACGCCCGGGCGCCACCCTGCTCATCACCCATGTAAGTTCCGAACCACAGGAAATAAAACTGACAGATAAACAAACCACTCTCAAACTGGAAGTGAACCTGAAAGAGTCCATGGCTGCGAAAGATGTGGTGGTAACAGGTTATTTCACCAGGAAGAAAGAAACCTTCACGGGTGCTTCCACTACCATCACCCGTAAGGAACTGCAGAAATTCAATAACAACAATATCTTCTCCGTGATCCAGACACTGGACCCTGCATTCAGGATCCAGGAAAATAATGCTGCAGGTTCCGATCCCAACAGGATCCCCGATATCAATATCCGTGGCATCAGCAGTGTGGGCAGCAATGTAAACCTGCCGCTGATCATCATCGATGGATTCCAGGGAACGCTGCAGCAACTCTACGATATGGATGTGAACCGCATTGAATCCATTTCCATCCTCAAAGACGCCAGCGCTACCATCCTTTACGGAAGCCGCGCCGGCAACGGTGTGCTGGTGATTGAAACAAGGCTTCCGAAATCAGGGAAGTTCACCGTCTCCTACGACTTCAGAGGCTCCGCCACCCTGGTTGATCTCTCGGATTACAACCTCATGAATGCATCGGAGAAACTGGAATTCGAGAAACTCGCAGGCATCTATCAATACAATGGTGATGCAGATCCCGCATGGACGGCCGATTACACCATGAAGCTGAACAATCTTTACCGCGACAGGCAGCTGGCCGTTCAAAGTGGTGTCAATACCTACTGGCTTAAGCAACCTGTGCAATCCACTTTCACCACCGGTCACAGTATCCGTGCCGAAGGCGGCAACCAGGAAGTGCGCTACAGCATCGATGGCAACTACACCAATTTCAAAGGAGCCATGAAAGAGTCGGGCAGAGAAAGATACGGTGCGGCCTTCAATCTGATCTATCGTATCCCCAATAAGATCACCTTCAGGAACAACGCCAGTTACCAGGGTACGAAAGAATACAATTCACCCTACGGCTCATTCTCCCTGTACACAAGAATGAATCCTT
>NZ_JBQCGW010000092.1:0-9713 GCF_051955275.1 Pseudobacter sp.
AAATCATCTTTTTTGCAGGCGGAGAATAAAGAAACGCACACAACGCCCATCATCAAAAATCTGCTGCTATATTTAATAGGTTTCATTTCAAACTGATTAAGTGTGATTAAAATTGTACCCTGAGGCCTGCTGTCACTGCTTTTTGTGTGGGGAAATACCAGGCTCTGTCATTGCTGATCTCAGGATCAAAGTTTTCAAACGGCGTCCAGGTGATGAGGTTCTGTCCTGATAAATATACAGACACTGTGCTCATTCCCAGTTTGCTTGTAATCCTGGAAGGAATTGTATAGCTCAGTGTTCCTGTTCTCAGTCTCAGATAATTAAGACTTCTTTGCCAGAATGTAGAAGTCTGGGTGTTGTTGGGTGTAGGAGAAGTGGTCATCCTTGGATACTTGGCATCCTGGTTTTCCGGCGTCCAGTAATCAAGTACAGTTACCGGTGCGTTCTTGTTATTATCAAATGCCCATACTGCACTGCTGTAGAGCTGGATATCTCTCTGGGCTACGCCCTGGAACAGCAGGTTCAGTTCAAACCCTTTGTAGCGGACAGTGGGTGAAAAGCCGTACACTATAGCAGGATAGCCTGTTGGGTGTCCCATAGCTATCTGGTCGTTGAAGTCGATATTTCCATCAGGTTTTCCATCAGGACCGCTGATATCAGCATAGCGGATATCTCCGGGAGCCAATGCTGAAAAGGTTTGTTTGGCAATACCGGCTTTCAGTACACCGGGACTTTCAAAATCACTTTCGTTGAAGAAACCGATTGCCTGGTATCCGAACCTGACGCCTGAGGGCCTTCCCGTCCTTCTCAGGTTAGGATTATCATATGTTGCTGGTTCTTCAAAGATTTCTATCATTTTGTTGCGGGCATAGGTGAAGTTGGCATTAAAGCCTACCTGCCAGTCCTTATTAATAGTGTAATTGCTTGAAATGGTGAGCTCAAAGCCCTTGTTCTCCATGATACCTGAATTTACCTGGGAAAGTTCAACACCATATTCAACAGGTACAGTTACGTTGGGCGGGAACAGCATATCATTCCTGCGCTCATGAAAATAATCAGCTTCAATATTCAGCAATCCATTCCATAATCTTGCTTCCAATCCGATATCCGTTTTGTTAGCCTTTTCCCACGTAATATTGGGGTTGGGCTCAGCTCTTTCATACAAACCCTGGGTTTGCGCACCATTCAGGATCGCGGAGTTGCCGTACAGGGTAAAGCCAGTCTGATATTGATAAGGACTACCTGCGAGGTTTCCGGACTGTCCCCATGAACCTCTTAATTTCAATTCATTCACCCATGAAACATCCTGCATGAATTTCTCTTCAGAAATACGCCAGCCAAGTGAAAATGCAGGGAAGAATCCAAAACGTTTGCCGGGAGCAAAATAATAATGTCCATCATAACGGCCGGAAGCTTCCAGTAAGTACCTGCTATCGAATCCGTAGGTTACCCTGTACACCAGTGAGCGTTGTTTGGTGCCCGAAGAATTACCATCGTTGGAGATATCAGTTTCACCACTTCCACCTGCAAACAATTCAGGGATCGGAAGCCTGTAGTTATTCCTGCCAGCGCTGAATCTTTCTGAATTGCTATTCCTTGCCTCCAGCACCACCAGACCTGTAACTGCACTTCTTCCAAAATTACCGGCATAATTGATATAACCCTGATAAGTAAACGCCTGGGTTTGCCTGTATTCCTGACTGAAGGAAGGAAGTGTGGTAATGGGAATTTCAGGGTACTCGTAGGGTTTTTTGGTGGTGTCGATCGTATAATGAACAAATGGTTGGTTCCAGCTGCGCCTTGTACTTACGATGCCGCTATTATCAGTGTTAAATGGATCGTATGGGTTATAGTCATAAGAACCCACAAACTTCACACTCAATCCTTTCAGTGGAAGTTTCTGCTCAATGGATACCTGGCTGAGCAGTGTATTTCCAGTGAGCCGCTGATAGCTGGGATTATCATAGAAGTAAGCATAAATATAAGGGTGCAGTCCATTACTGTATTTTAATGGAGTGCTGTTTGTTACTGTATTGATCAGGTTCTCAAACATGCTCTGGTTATTATAACCGGCCCCAGTGAGATCTCTTTTTTCAACACGACCGTTGAACGACAAACCTACTAGTGTTGTTTTGGTTGCCTGCACCTGCATGTTACCGGAAACATTGTAACGTTGGAATTTGATACCGGGGAACATACCTTCCTGATTCAGATATCCGAAGCCCATTGCATATTTTACAATATCCGATCCGCCACTAAGTGTTAAGCTATGGCTGGTGATCAGAGCGTTTTTGTTGATCATATCGCCGATAGGATCGATATTAGGATGTCCGTCAGGATCTGAGCCATCACGATATTTCCGAAGGTCTTCTTCACTGTAAGGCATTACGGTGGCTCCTGCATTTTTAGCACCTACATTTTTCAGCAGCGCATAATTATAGGAATCCAGGAATTTGGTGATCACCGTAGGGTTCTGAAAACCAACATACCCTTCATAGCTGAGCAATGGTTTGCCGGTCTTACCCTGTTTGGTGGTTACCAGAATAACGCCGTTGGCACCACCTAAACCATAAGGAGCTACTGCAGCAGCATCCTTTAATATAGATATGGTTTCAATATCAGCTGGGTTCAGCTGGCTGAAGTTCCTGGGTATACCATCCACGATCAGCAAAGGAGCTGAGTTACCAGTGGTGCCGATACCCCTGATAAGGATGCGGGAAGCATCATTACCCGCCTGGCCACTGCCCTGGGTAAAGATCACGCCTGCCGCACGGCCACCCAGCGCATTGGTGAGGTCCCCTACAGGCTGACTTTTCATATCATTGCCTTTGATACTGGCAACGGAAGATGTCAATGAGGTCTTTTTCTGGGTTCCATAACCCACAATTACTACTTCATCTAATTTACCTTCCCCGGTTTCCAACGCAAATTCCTGGAAACCAGCAGAAGTGATCGTTCTTTCCATTGATGCCATTCCCGCAAAGGAAACAACCAGCGTACTTCCGCTCCGGGGAACTGAAATAGAAAAGGATCCGTCAGCTCCGGTAATGGCTGACACGGCACCTCCTTTTACAGAAATGGTTGCGCCTTGTAATGGCTCGTTCGTTAACTTGTTGGTTACCTTACCGGTAACCTGTAATGATTGGGAAAAACCGCAAAGTGGCAGTAGAATGCATAGCAAAACTTTGCATAATAGCAGGTAGTTATTACGTCTCATAAGCAAACAATTGTTGGCAGCTAAAAGAATTAGGTTTTAGTTACAGATTATAAAGCTATTCAAATTTGTATTACACCCTACTACGGCCCACTACGTCATCACTACGCCATACTCAACAAAATCTGGAAAATGCTCTACTTCAATGATACTTCATCCTGTTTTATACGTGTGATCCCGGCATTCATCAATCAATTATAACCTTACACCAAAGCCATATCAAAGCCGGTTATCTTAAGAGAAATACCTTTCCGGCAATAAACATGCGGTAACGATTTTACTTTACTCCTCTCCATTGCACCCTGCAAACTAAATTGTGAGGATATTTTTACTCACTACAAAGCATGGCAGTACTGCCGGGAGTACCCTACCGGAAAAGACCACCCGAAAATGGTAGCCATTTTAAGAGATTAAAGGAGATTATTGGGAATTGCGGGAAACTGAGTTCCCTTATGTTTTGACTTATTTGCTTTTAAATGCAGCATACCGGTCCAGCAGAAACTTTACCCCCGCCGCCTGGTATTCTTTCGTAAAAACCGTAAAATGGTCGCCTGGAAAATAACCATACTCAAATCCCGTATTGAGGTCCTTTGTTTCTTTTTCCAGCAGATGCACGGCATGATTCAATAAAAAATTGTCCTGCTCCCCGGCGGAGATCCTGACCTTGCCTTGCAGGTTGGACTGTATGGTGCCCCAGTTATTTTTTAGGAACTGGCAGATATCGTATTGTTTCCAGTGGTTGACAGTCTCCATATCGATCTCTCCCGTGGCAGCATTTACCAGGTTACGCGGACTGCCATCGGCTTTACGCTGACTGAACACAGCGTCGAAAGACTGCATCTGTTCACCGCGGTTGACCACATGCTCCATCTGCACCATCTGTTTCATGCTAATCCAGGGGAACCGGCCCGCAACCGTAGCGATCCAGCGAAGGGAACTGTCTTTCCCCCTGTACAGATTCTTCTCAGTGTAAAGATCCACTCCTGAGAAATTCCTGAAATCAACAGGATCGGGCGAGCTGGCCCAGGTACCGGCAAACACAGATGGGTATTGGGTTTGCAGCCAGAGGACAGTCCAGCCGCCACTGCTGTGCCCCATCAGGAACCTGGCCCCGTCACAACGGAACTTCTCTTCTATTGCAGGGATCAGCTCCTTCACCATGGCATCTCCCCAGGGCCCGTTGTTCTGGCTATTGGCATACACGGAGTGCCCGGTTGGACAATTTCCATCGAGCACCACCCGGATAAAAGGGACCGTGTCCATGAAACTTTCAGGATTTTTGTAGCCGCTCATGCGTCTGTAATCTCCGCCAAACCCGGTAACATAATACAGTACGGGAAACTTTCTGCCGGGCTCTTTGAGGTAAGCTTCTGGCAATGCTACCGCCACCTTCAGACTGAATTGCTTTTTATAAAAATCGCTCAGGAGTCTGGAGGTCACTCTGAGCTCTTTGGCATAATCCGTTTCAACAAAAGGCTTTTCTTTCACCGTTTCTGTACAGGAAACAGTAAATGCAGCCTCCGTTTTTTTAGTGAAATTGAATTTTACAGGCTTGCTGTAGATATTTCCGATAGTCTCTGAGATAGTATGATCGCCGGTATTCTTATCCCAAACTGCCTGTACAAAATATTCTCCCCGCTCCAGGTCAGACAGCTTTACAGGATAACTCACAGCGGCGTCGTTGAAGGTAACTGCTTCGTCTGGTTTGATATTCTTTACATTGATGCGGTAAACGGGAAAGGAAGTGAGGCCCACATAACCGGATTTCGGTTCCGGATTTTCTTTGGAGAGATAAAGAAATACATTGCCGCTGAACCTGTCTGCAGCTTGCTGGCTGCTATAACTCACCCTGATCTGTTGCGCTGATGCGGAAAAAACACAAAAGATGCCGGGCAAGGCAATGCTGAAAAGTAGAATCTTCTTCATGGACCGTCAGGTTTAAATAATGACCATGAATGTACGGTAAGAATTGATTGTAAACAACAAGGGCGCATCTGGAAAGACGCACCCTTACCAAAAATGAACTATACGCTATTAAAAACTGCCGCTTAGTTCCTGCTGAAATTGATACTGCTGAAACGGAATCCTCCTTCCTCCACGTAGAGTCGCAATTGCTGCTTCCCCTGTTCCAGGTAAATATTTCCTGCATGCACCGGGATCCAGTCCTTATCTTTTGCCACCACCGAAACAGGGAAGGATTTTGCTACCGTATTTCCATTCAGTAGCAGAGAAGCTTTTGCTCCTGCTTTGTCGGCCCCTGCCAACAACTTTATGGTGTAATTGCCGGCCTTCTCCACATTGAGCGTGTATTGTAACCACTCTCCTTTTTCTGTATTGTTCACAAATACCTGCCCTGCCTTTCTTTCAATATCCACACCGTCATTCCGGAAAGCATAGCCGCGGTTTCCTGCTCCGTTTTCGCCGGTTGATACGCGGTAATTGGCCGTATCCATATCAAAATATGCGGAACCGTTGATACCATAATCATAGTTGACTGCCGGAATTTTCGCATGACCATTGATGATATTGTCTGCAAATGGAATGGCAGTATTGGAATGCGGTTGCCTGATCATGGCATCCACCACATCACCATGAATGATATTCTTATTGAAATGCGTGGCAGCTGCCAATGCCTGCAGTCCTTTCCAGGCCGTTGCGGGATCAGGGACCCGCTTGCTTTTACCATTCCAGAAATCCACTACCTGCTGGTATTCAGGGCTGGAAGGAATTTCGAGGGGATTGTTGATGCCTATCTTTTTCAGCGGCCACCAGGCCCAGCCGATATTGTTATTTTCCAGCAGCCGGATGGCTTCCGTGAACCACACATTTGAGTTCTCGCCTGTTTCACCTAACCAGACAGGTACCTGGTATTGATCCCGCGTATTGAGAATATGCCGGATATCTTCCTCTTTGTTATAGTTCCAGTATTTGTGAAAGCTCAGCACCATATTCTTATCCCAGGGCGGCAACATATTGTTGTAATTGTTGCCCCAGCCATTGCCTTCGATGATGATAATATGATTGTTATCCACTTCGCGGATGGCATTGGTGATATCAACCAGCAAGGCTTTAAGGGGTATATTGTTCTTTTCCTGCAGCCCGTTCCTGTCTTTGGGGTCATCAAATCCCCAGTTAGGTTCATTGATCAGGTCGTAGGCAGCGATCATGGGCTCATTCACATAGCGCTTTGCCAGCTCTTTCCAGAGTGCGACCGTTTTATCCCGATTGGCCTGCAGTTCCCACAAAAAAGGCTTGCTGGTGTCTCCGTCGGAGATATTGAGGTCGTTGCCCTGCCCCCCGGGGGCAGCATGGAGGTCGAGGATCAACCAGAGTTGATTGTCTTTACACCATTGCAGCAGGCTGTCCGTCATGGCGAAGCCCTTACTCAGCCAGGTGTTCTTTCCGGGTACCGGTTCCTGTTCAACGGGGAGAGTGTAGAGATTATAATGCATGGGTAACCGTACACTGTTGAAGCCCCAGGCCTTCATGGCTTCAATGTCTTTCCTTGTAGTATGATTACTGAGCCAGGCCTCATAAAAGGCCCTGGTCTTCTCTTCGCCTACGAGTTTTTGAATCCGTTCACGGATCTTATGCTGCTGTCCGTTCTGATCGATGCGGAGCATATACCCTTCCTGCAGCATCCATCCACCGAGGCCGATGCCTCTCAGCAGCACATTTTCTCCCTGTTCATTGACTATGCGCGTGCCGGAAGTTTTTAAGAACCCCTGAGCCCCTGACTGAAAAGAAAAACCGGAAAGGGTAATACTAATCAAAACTACCACCCGGAACAGTAGTCCGCTTTTGATCTTCATATGGAAAAATGTGTTTGTACGTAAAAAAGGAGAGATGTAAGGGCGAAATGAGACACACCAATCGTTGCTGTAAATTACAAAGGAAGGGAACTCTTTAAGGCATTTTATTCTACGCCTTTAATACTACAGGTATTTACTATGTATTGATTTTCAATAACCAACTTTTACGTCGGCACTACTTCAATTTAAATTTTAGTTAATTTAGTACAAACGATTGCTCCATGTGTAGACTGCTGATGGCGCTCGCCCTCCTTATCCCCTGCCAGATCATTGCCCAGAACACCATCGGGTTTCCTGAAATCCTCAATTATGCCAAACAGGAATACCAGGGGGGTGGCCAGAACTGGGACGCTACTACTGATCAACGGGGGATCATGTACTTTGCCAATACCGAAGGGCTGCTCTCCTTTGACGGACATTTCTGGAAATTATATCCCATTCCCAACCATACCAGGTTAAGGTCCGTGCTGGCTACTGCAGATGGCCGCATTTATGTAGGCGCCCAGGATGAGTTCGGTTATTTCTTTCCGGGAGCCAATGGCATCCTGGAATATCATTCCCTCAAACCCCTGCTGCCCTCCAATATGAAACAGATGGCGGATGTATGGGACATCGAGGAATACAATAATGCCATCTGGTTCAGGACCAGCAATATGCTGTTCGAGCTCCGGAACAACCAGTTCAAAACCTATGCATCTCCCGCAGAATGGAGAAAGATGTACAGAACGGAGAAAGGATTGTATGTGCAGGATTACAATGCCGGGCTGATGCAGTTTGATAACGGGCAATGGAAAACCATTTGCGGCGACAGCTCCCTGAAGAAAATGCTGGTCACTTCCCTTCATGTACATCCGGATGGCAGGCTGATGATCGCCACCCTTAAAGACGGGCTCTTTCTCATCAATAACGGCCACCTGCTTCCCTGGAAAACGGAAGCAGACAGCATATTCCATTCCGGCCGGATTTTCTGTTCCATCGTTCTCTCTGATCAGGAGCTGGCCATCGGCACCACTTCCAATGGCTGCTTTGTCATCAGCCGGGTAAACGGGCGGGTGATCCAGCATTTTGGAATGGAAGCAGGGCTGCAGAACAATAACGTGCTGCAGCTTTTTGCGGATAAACGGAAGAATATCTGGCTGGCGCTCGACAATGGCATCGATCTGATCCGGTACAATACGTTCGTGAAGCAGATCTATCCTAACAAAAAGAACATGCTCACCAGTTATGCCGCCCAGGTCTTCCATAATAACCTCTACATCGGCACCAGTGATGGCGTGTATGTGGCCCCGCTCGATGGCTCTGCCGATTTCAGCACCTCCCGCAGCAGTTTCAGCCTGGTGCCCAATACAAAAGGACAGGTATGGAGCCTTTCCGTGAGTGACGACCAGCTCCTGCTGGGCCATCACGAAGGTGTTTTCCATATCAAGGATAAAAATACCGTTCCCCTGATCCGCGACCGCGGCACCTGGCTCTACCGGCAATACGGATCTTCAGGCAATACCCGCGAGCTCCTGATCGGAGGTTATAACGGTCTTTATAAAATGATGCAGACCGGCAGTGAATTCAGCCAGCCCAAACATATCAACGGGCTCTGGGAATCCATGCGCTTCATTACTATTGACCGCGACAATACCATCTGGTGCTCGCATCCCTATCGCGGTATATACCGGGTCCGCCTCACCGGCGATTCATTGGAATACAATCTGCTTTCCTCTAAAGACGGGCTGCCTGCCGACTATGAGAATTTCGTTTTCTTCATCCGCAACCGCGTGGTGATTGCCACCAAGCATGGTTTGTATGAATGGAACCCCGGTATCAACAGGTTTCAGCAATCCGCCCTCTTGTATGATATTTTCGGGGATATCCCCATTCAATTCCTGCGTGAGGACGCTTATGGAAATATCTGGTTTGTATCCGACAAAGTGCCCGCAATTGTTGACTTTCATAAGCCAGCCAACTCCAAGCCATACTCTGTGGTGTACTTTCCGGAGCTCAAGCACCGCATTGTAGGCGGCTTCGAATTCATTTATCCCTATGACGAGGAAAATGTTTTCCTGGCAGCCGAGAAAGCACTCTACCATATCAATTACAAGAAATATGTGCGGCTTTCTTCCGTGCCCAGTGTGGCCATCGGCAGGGTAAAGACCATCGGCAGAAATGATAGCCTGATCTTCGGAGGATACTTCACGGGTAAGAATGGTCCGGTAAATGAACAGGACAAAGACCAGATCACCTGTCTTCCTAAAAAATACAACAGCTTCCGTTTTGAATTTGCTTCCCCTGCCTATGACCAGGGCAGCAATATTGAATACAGTTACCGCCTCAATGGCTTCGATAAGGAATGGAGCAACTGGAGCACCAAGCCGGAAAAGGAATTCACCAATCTGTCAAATGGCACTTACACCTTCCTCGTAAAAGCAAGGGACAATCTCGGAAACGAATCCGCCACCGTGAGTTACACATTTGTAATATGGCCCGGCTGGTACCAGACAACTTTTGCAAAGATCGTATATGTGTTACTGTTGTTAGTGGCGCTCTACCTGTTGTACAGAAGGCAGAAAAGGAAATTCGCGAATCAGCAGCTGAAACATAAAAAAGAACAGGAGCATCTTATCTCCCTGCACCAGTTGGAACTGGAGAGAAATGAGAAAGAACTGATGCAGGTGCAGAACGAGAAACTTGAATCC
>NZ_JBQCGW010000093.1:0-21551 GCF_051955275.1 Pseudobacter sp.
ATCCTGCAGAACCTGTTCGTAAAAGTATGGGAGAACAGGGAATCACTGCAATCAGTGGAACAGCTCAAGCCCTATCTCTACCGCATGGCAAAAAATATGCTGCTCAATCATCTCCGCAGGGTCAACACTGAACGTTCAGTGCTGCAAATGCGCAGTACCACTGCATCTGCAGCGGAAGACAATGTTGCCGATCATATAGATTCAAAAGATTACCGCAATCTTTTGCAACAGGCCATTTCACAGCTCACAGATAAAAGAAAAGAGATTTTCCTGATGAGAATGGAAGAGAATCTTTCACTGGATGAAATTGCCCATAAACTTTCCATTTCAAAAAATGTGGTGAAGAAGCAACTCTACTCCGCCATTGCCAGTATCAGGGACCATATCAACAAACAGGGCGGCCTCTCAGCCGGCCTGCTGATGCTGCTCGTAAAGATTTTATAATTTTTTTCAGGCAAAGGGGTCCTTTCCCGCCACATGCGTGTCATAATGATATGGACCAACCAAACCAAAGCGGCTTCTTCAACAGATTCATTGAAGGTTCCTTCACAGAAAGTGAACATGATGAATTTGTAAAATGGGTTCAGCAGGCAGACAGGGCCGAGCTGGAACGCGCCTGGGACCTGTTCTCCGGAATAGAGGCCGGCAATGAGGACCATGAAACACCGCCCGCTTCTTTCCGCGAAGCGCTGGAACGCAGGTTGGACCAGGTGGAAAGACCAGCACGCATCTCCCGCACCTGGTGGTATGCAGCAGCCTCCGTACTGGCGGTAGCTGGCATCTCCGTATATTTCCTCATCAACAGACAACCGGAAAGCAACACTATACCCCCCATCGCGAAAGTTGAATCAACTACTGCTGACAATAACAGCAACAAGGCCATCCTCACTTTATCCAATGGCCGGCAGATCAGTCTCGATGATATCCCTCCCGGCCAGCTGGCCCAGGAGAACGGAGTGATCATTCAGAAAGACAGTAACGGCCAGTTACAATACTCCATCAGCAACAAAGACCAGGCAAATGATGCCAACACATTCAACACCATCAGTACACCCAGGGGAAGGCAATACCAGGTAAATCTGCCAGACGGATCCACCGTTTGGCTGAATGCCGCATCAAGCCTTCATTTCCCGGTCAACTTCACAGGCCCGCAGAGAAAAGTAGTTGTTACAGGAGAGGCATTCTTTGCTGTAAAACAGAATAAAGACCAGCCTTTCATTGTACAGTCGGGCCAGCAGGAACTGGAAGTACTCGGCACCTCTTTCAACCTTAATGCCTATGCTGCTGACATCACCACTTCACTGGTTGATGGCAGCGTGAAAGTGATCAATACTTACTCAAAGGAACAGGTATTGCTCAAGCCCGGAAGACAGACCATAACCGGCCAGGGAGAAATAGCCGTTACCGGCTTTGACCCTGACATTGTACTGGGCTGGCGAAATGGTTTGTTCACCTACAACAAGGCGCCACTCACCGCTGTGATGGCTGATTTTGAAAGATGGTACGATGTGGAAGTGGAATATGCAGGCAAGGTGCCCGACTTCGATTTCAAAGGCCAGATCCCCAGGAAATTCACCATCGGGCAATTCCTGGATGTAATGAGCAATTATCCCGTGCATTTCAAAATGGAAACCGTCAACAACAGGCAGAAGCTTGTTGTGAGCGCTCCATAAACTTATACCCTCTCATAACAGCAACTGCCATTCACCAGCAGACCGGATCCTCATTTGTTAACCTCAAAAAATTCCAACTCAACCAATGAAAGCAGACTTCACCTGATTTCAACATCACAAAAAATGAAGCCGGAAAGTGATGCAAGCACTCCCCGGCCTCGTTTGAGCACCATCCGCCTGCCTTTCAGGAGGCGAAACAGACTGTTATATCATTTAGTAACTCAAACTGACGCTAATTTAATGAAAATTACTGCGATTGCCGCTCCTGTGCCCATCCGGGAACGGCTACTAAAACTAATGCTGGTTATGAAGCTGGTAACTATTTTTCTGATCACAGGGCTGATGCATGCAAGCGCCAATACCCTGGCACAGAAAGTGACCCTGTCCGCAAAGGACCAACCACTGGAGAAACTGCTGCTTGATATCAAAAAGCAAACAGGGCTTCTGTTATTCTATAACGTGCAGGATATTGCCGGCAGACAGGCCAGCCTGGAAGTCAACAATATGCCCGTTGAAGAAGCTTTGACGTTATGCCTGAAAGACCTCCCCCTCACCTTCAAAAGAGTGGAGAATACCATCGTGCTTTCCCGGAAGATCAGCTTCCTGCAATTGAATATAATGGAACCCGATGACCGCATTCTGGTGAAAGGGCGTGTTACAGACGAAAACGGAAAATTCCTGCAGGGAGCGTCCGTAGAGGCTTTCATGGGAAAAGAAAAACAGGCCGGAACAGTTACGGACGCACTCGGATATTTTTCATTGCCTAATGTGAACGAAAAAGCACAGATCCGTATTTCCTTCACCGGCTACAAACCGTTCCAACTCAAAGCCAACAGGGATTGCGGCACCATTACCCTCACAGTGGAGATCAATGAACTCAATATAGTGAACGTGGTAGTGAACACAGGCTACCAGTCCATTTCCAGAGAACGCAGCGCAGGCTCCTATGCTAAACCGGATATGAAAGTGGTGGCAGAACGCTCTACTTCCATGAATATCCTGCAACGCCTCGATGGACAAGTGCCAGGCCTTACCATCAATAACGCCAGCCAGAGCCGCAACCCCATCTCTATACGCGGCCTCACTACCATCGGTATCCTCACGGGCCAGGAAGCAACCGGCACCAACAGGAACCCGCTCTATGTAGTGGACGGTATTGCCATCGATGACCTGAGCTCCATCAATCCGCAGGACGTTGCAGATATTACTGTTCTGAAAGACGCCACCGCCGCCTCCATCTGGGGCTCACGCGCCGCCAACGGCGTGATTGTGATCACTTCCAAAAAAGGAACGCAGGGTGATAAACTGAAAGTACAGTATGATGGCTTCATCAACCTGCAAGGCAAGCCCGATCTGGATTACACACCAGTCCTCAGCAGCCGCCAGTTCATTGAGACCGCCAAAGAGCTGTTCAACCCGGCTCTCTATCCATGGGCTACTGTAAGCGCCTTCACCAATACAGGCGGCTCAGGTATTGCACCGCATGAAATGATCCTTTACAACCAGTACCGTGGCATCATCAGCAATGAGCAGGCAAACAAAAGTTTAGACAGCCTGGCATCCATTAATAATTTACAGCAGATCGAAGATCTCTGGTACCGCAATGCTTCGCTGATGAACCATACCGTTTCACTCTCAGCGGGCGGAAAAGCCTATGCGCTATATGGCTCCCTGGCCTACACCAACACGGTATCACCCAGGCCCGGAGAAAAAAACAATACCTACAAGATCAACCTGCGGCAGGATTTCAATTTCACAAACTGGTTCCAGGCTTACCTGATCACCGACCTGACCAATACCATCAGTTCCGGCAAGCGGAATATCTCCGTTGACAACAGGTTCTATCCCTACCAGCTTTTCCAGGATGCCAATGGCAATAACCTGAATATCCCTTACCTGGGCATACTCGCAGACTCTACCAGGTTGGATTATGAAAAGAGAAGCCGGATCAATCTCAACTACAATCCACTGGATGAATTCAATTACGGATATACAAAGAATGATAACCTTTTCAATCGGATCACGGCCGGCTTCAGGATCAATCTGCCGAAGGGATTCCGTTTTGAAGGCGTGTACGGTTATGTAAAAGGAGCCAACCGCAGAACCAGTTATGAGGATGCAAAGAGTTACCTGGTAAGATCAGAACTGGCCAGCTTTACAGTGGCTCCAACCGCCGCTTCCACACCTGTTTATTATCTCCCCACTACAGGTGGCAGGTATTCGGTGAGCAATGTGAACCAGCGCAACTGGACCGTCCGCAATCAGCTTATTTATGATATGGCCTGGGACAGCCGCAGGCACCAGGTAACACTGCTGGCAGGACAGGAAGCACAATCACAACTCATGATAAGCAACGGAAGCATGATACGTGGCTATAACGAAGACCTTCAGACCTTCGGCCAGATAGATTACGCCACGCTCACAGGGTCTGCAGGCCTGACAAATACCGTGATGCCCAACAATATCGGCAGAAGCGTACTGCCGATAGCACCCGGGCCATTTTTACAAACCGAACTGGAATCAAGATACACTTCATACTACGCAAACGGCGCTTATACATTCAACCGTAAGTATACCGTGAATGGCAGCTGGAGAGTTGACAAGAGCAACCTTTTCGGTCTCGATAAATCCGCCCAGAATAAACCTGTATGGAGCGTGGGCGCCAAATGGATGCTGAGCGATGAACAGTTCATGAAAACATCATTCTGGATCAATCGCCTCGCACTCCGCGCCACCTATGGTATAACCGGGAATTCTCCTGCTCCCGGCACAGCCTCCAGCTATGATATCATGATCAACCAGAACAGTGGCTTCCTCCCCGGCGGCAACGGCTTCAGGATAGCAACAGCCGCCAACCCCAAACTCACCTGGGAAAGTACCCATACCCTGAACCTTGGCTTCGACGCCGCATTGTTCAACAACAGAGTCAATGCTTCGGTTGATGTATACCGTAAGGTCACCAATGATCTCCTCGGAAGCCTCACCGTGAACCCCTTCACCGGTTATGCTTCTATTATCGGTAATTATGGCGATATGGAGAACAAGGGCATCGAAGTGAGCCTTAACACCATCAATATCCAGACCAGCGATTTCAGCTGGAACACCACCCTGGTACTGGGCTACAACAAGAACACCATTACAAAACTCAATAATCCGCTGACCATTACCACCGGTGACCAGCAGGTAGGCGCTTCATTCGTTCCGGGCTATTCCGCCTTTTCACTCTTTGCATACCGGTTCGCAGGACTTGATAATATGGGCGATCCGCAGATCATGCTCAATGATAAGAGCATCACCAAACTGCCCAATGTTTCCAAACCGGAAGACATTGTGTACATGGGCACTATCCAGCCTGTATGGAGTGGCGGTTTCACAAACACTTTCCGTTACAAAGGCCTGTCACTGACCGCCAATATCATTTATAATCTGGGACATGTAATGAGAAGGGATGTTGGCCCCAACTACTTCCTGGGCGGAGGCTATGCCGGCAGGATGATCAATCATGGCAATGTACTTAGCCTCAGTGAAAATTCAGGATTTTACGCGCAGATACACCCTGATTTTCTCAATCGCTGGAGAACGGCCGGGGATGAGGCTTTCACCAATGTACCATCCTATGTGTCCAATGAGTCTGAAAGTTATACACGCAGGGATGTCAGGTATTATAAGAACGGAGACCTCAATGTGGAAAGCGCCTCCTTCATCAAACTCCGCGATATCACACTTAGTTACAGTCTTCCCAGGAACCTGATCAGCAGGTTGCGGACAGACCTGATCAGTTTCCGTGTGCAGGTTTCCAATATCATGCTCTGGAAGGCCAACAAGAGCGGCATAGATCCGGAGTTTCACAGTTTAGCCAATGGCAGCAGGGTGCCTTCAACGCCATACACTACGGATCCCGGAATAAATACCCAGGCTTACCGTTTCGGACAGGGAACCATAACATTCGGCATGCATGTGAACTTTCAATAATTATTCAAAGCAGTATTCATGAAGAAGCGTAACTATTCAATCATATATCTCGCAGCGCTTGCACTGCTGTTGCCAGCGGCAAGCTCCTGCAAAAAAAGTTTCCTGGAAATCATACCAAAAGGGAAACTCATTGCCAGGGCCACCAGCGATTACGAAAAATCACTGGTGGTACTGGATGTAGTGAATATAGGCACGGATGCACAAATGGTGATGGGTGATGAAGTGGCCGCTATAGAGCCCCATTTTTCCGGATCCACTTTACGCACCCAAAGATTGTTCAAATGGGAAGATGTGATCTATCAGCAAGGACAGGACCCCATAGAAATGGCCGTTCCCATGCAGAACATTTATCTCTTTAATAAAGTGATCAATGAAGTGATGGCGTCTACCGGTGGCACCGATGCAGAAAAAAAGACACTGGTGGCGCAGGCTAAAACCGGCAGGGCCTGGACCTATTTCCTGCTCATCAATTATTATGGGAAACCTTACCTGGCTTCCACGGCAGCCAGTGATCCCGGTTTTCCCATCATCAAAGAGGCAGATGTAACGAAGAATACCTTCACACGTGCTTCCGTTCAGGAAGTGTATGACTTCATCATCGATGATCTCACTACAGCAATACCTGATCTGCCTTCACAGATCACACACCGCATGCGTTTGTCTAAAGCAGCAGGCGAAGCCATACTTGGAAAAGTATTCCTGTTCATGGGCCGCGTGAACGATGCCCTGCCAAGACTGAACAACGCCTTTACCGATATGTCCAATGCATCCATTGCTGTTGGCCTGTATGATTACAATGTACGTTTCGGAACTGGCGGCAGCTTTCTGCCCATTGGTCTTTTCGGGCCCACCTACCCTACCACTGTCAACAACGAGGAGAACATCCTCGCCAAACAGGCCAGTTATCCATGGGGCTTCACCAGTAATGAGATCGTGCTGAAGCCCGCCACCCTGGCCCTTTACGCAGCCGATGATGCCAGGCTGAACTGGTTCACCGGAACCGCTTATCCCAGCGGCAATTACCCAAATGGATTGAAAAGAAGAAGAGGCCCCAACACCGCGCAGATCGGTATGACGGTACCCGATCTCTACCTGCTGCGCGCCGAAACAAAAGCAAGAAGTAACGATCTTACCGGCGCCAGAGCCGATCTGGAAGCACTCCGCGCAAAGAGAATGCCTGCAGCAAGTGCGCCCATTGCAGATGCCATCGCTTCCGATAAAAATGCACTGATCCGTTTTATCCTGGAAGAGCGCATCCGCGAATTCTCCGTAATGGGTTACCGGTGGTTCGACATGCGCCGGCTTTCAGTTGACCCGGACTTCAGCAATACCATCAGCAATACGCATACCCTGTACAATGCAGATGGCACTGTAGCCTCCACCTGGAACCTCAAACCCGAAAGGCTGACGCTCCGCTTTGCGCAGAAGACCATCGACCTCAACCCGGGCATGCCCAATAACCCATAGTATAACAGTATAGTATAATCGAATATTAATTCTCTTCACCCGCTGGTTGCCTGTATAAGGCAGGCAACCAGCTAATTATTTCAACAAATGAAAAACAGCATCTTAGTATGCCTGATGGCCCTGTCTGCCATCATGGCCCAGGCCCAGCAGAAATTCACCATCAAAGGAAAGCTAAGTAAGCTCTCCTATCCCGCAAAGATCTACCTGAACTATGGTAAAGGCGAGACCCGGATCCAGGACTCAGTAGCGCTTACCAATGGAAATTTCCAGTTCAAAGGCGATGTACCCTATCCCGTGAAAGCCTCGCTCTCACTTAAACAGAACGATGGCTACTCGGATATGTTCAGCACAGACGAGCAAAGCCTTTTCCTGGATAAAGGCAATATCACAATTAATGGATCAGGAAAGATCAAAACCGCTACTATCAAAGGCGGAAAGGCACAGGCCGATTATCTCCGGCTTCAATCCCAGCTGAAACCATTGCAGGATAAAATGACGCCGCTCAGTTTAAAAATGCGTGACTATTTCAAAGAGAACAATATGAAGGCGCGCGATTCCCTTTTCCCCTTTCTCGCTGCCATCCGGAAGGACATGACCACTACGGAAACCGAATTCATCAAAAACAATCCCGCGTCCTACGTTACGCTCAGTATGATGAAAGATCGTTCCGTAATGATCAACCTCCCCACCTTCGAACCGCTGTACAATAACCTGAGCCCGGACATGAAAGCTACTGCAGACGGCAAAAGAATGGCAGAGAAACTGGCCATTGCAAAAAGACTGGCGCCCGGACAACCCTTCATCAATTTCACATTGAACGATACAGAGGACAAGCCCCGGACGCTGGACGCTTTCAAAGGGAAATATTTACTGCTGGATTTCTGGGCAAGTTGGTGCGGCCCCTGCCGTGCAGAGAATCCACATGTGCTCAAAGCATACCAGCAGTTCAAAGACAAGAACTTTGATGTAGTGGCCGTGTCGCTAGACGTAAAGAAAGATGCGTGGGTAAAAGCCATCAAAGAAGACGGCATGCCCTGGACGCAACTCAGCGATCTCAAAGGTTTCAAGAGCCCGGTAGTGCTGGAATATGGCATCGAAGCCATTCCGCAGAATTTTCTGCTCGATCCCCAGGGTCGCATCATTGCGCAGAACCTGCGCGGTGAGGAATTGTCTAAAAGACTTGCAGAGATCCTTCGTTAATTCACTCAATCATCAACTGTTTTATGTTTTTAAACATCACAAAAAAGATCAGTGTATTGCTTGCCGGCAGCTTTATGCTGCTGAATAGCTCCTATGCTCAGTCATCAACCACCGGCGTTCAGTTCAGCCATGGCAGCTGGAATGAAATCCTTGAACTGGCCAAACGTGAGAACAAAGCCATCTTCATCGATGTATATACGGAATGGTGCGGGCCTTGCAAGAAAATGGCCGCCGAGATCTTCCCGCAACAGAAAGTAGGCGAAGTATTCAATGCTAATTTCATCAACTACAAGATCGACGCGGAGAAAGGAGAAGGCATACACCTGGCTGCAAAATATGAAGCACGTGCCTTCCCCACCTACCTGTTCATCAACAACCAGGGAGAACTGGTCTATCGAACCACAGGCTACATGCAGGCAGAGGCTTTCATCAAAGAGGCTGGAATAGCCATTGCAGAAAAGAACGATCCGAAGCCACTGGTAAAATGGTCGGACGAATACAATGCAGGTAACCGCAACAAAGATTTTCTGCTGGGTTATCTTAAAAAAAGACAGGCAACTGAACTGCCTTCCGCTGCACTCACCGATGAAGTGTTTGCTAAACTGAATCAGCAAGACCTCCAGCAGAAGGAAACCTGGAGCCGCCTGCTCACCACTTCCGTATCCACGCAATTCACACCGGGAGGAGCTTTGTACAAATACCTGGTAAAACATCATAAAAGAATCGATAGCATTACCGGGTCCAGAGCGGGCAGCCTGTACATTCTTCAGTTCGGCATGAACAACTATGTGCTCAAAACCATCGTGCCCAACAAAAAGGAAACAGAACTGGCCATCGCAGAAAGTTCTATGAAGGAAACTTCCAGACTGTTGAACAGTGCTGACTCTGCAGCCACCTGGCGCAAGATCCGTTTCGACTACTACTCTAAGAATTTTGACCCTGCAAAATTCACGGCAGCCGCTACAGCTTATGCGGAACAGGGCATCTGTAAACGTGACCCCTGGAAAATGATCGAAGCCAATAAGGCTGCATTTGATAAATACATGAAGCCCTACCTGTCAGGCAAATCAGATTCCACCACTGTACAGAACTGGGAGATGATGAAAAGCATCATGCGCACGGGAGATGCGGTTAATTGGTCATATCAGTTGCGGGACGTGGCGGAAGCGGTGTATATGAATGATGCCGATAAAGCCATGCTGCAGCGCGGGCTGGACTGGGCAAAGAAAGCGAGGGATGTTTTCTCACACTTCTCTACGGAAGCGGTGTATGCAGGATTGCTGTTCAAAAATGAGAAGAAGGAAGAAGCGATCAGAATATTTGAAGCGGTGTCGGCAAAAGTGCCGTCTATAAAAGCCAGCCTGTTTGCAGACAATACAGCTGCACTCAGATCAGGCAAAACGCCGAAGAGCCTCTGGAAATAAGAATAACCGGAAGCGGGCTTTAATGCCCGCTTCCTTTACCTCTCAGCTTGCAAAAGCCAAGGAATATTTTAGCGGTCTCGATCGTATCCTGATAGGTAACAGGTTTGGTGATATAAGAATGCGCACCCAGTCCCATGCATTTTTCCTTTTCAAAAGGATTGAGGGAAGTGGAATAAATGATCACGGGTATTTTATTGAAGCGCTTGTCTTCTTTCAGTAATCCCAGCGCCTGTGTGCCATTCATCATGGGCATATTCAGGTCCATTACAATCAGGCAGGGAAGCTGCGTATCGGTATAATGGCCGTTCAGCAGATTAAGGGCTTCCGGCCCGGTTACTGCAAAATCCATCACATCTGCAGCACCGATGGTTTCCATCACATCTTTGAGGATCACATGGTCCTCCCTGTCATCATCGATCACCAGTATCTTGCAAGTTTTCATACAATTAATTGTTATTGTCCTTTACCGGCAAGGAAACGAAAAAGGTGGCGCCATCCCCTTCAGTACTGGTGGCCCAGATCCGTCCCTTATGCACTTCTACGATTTTATGGCAGATTGCCAGGCCCAGTCCAGTTCCCTTGTATTGTTCCTGCGTATGCAGTCGCTGAAAAAGCGTGAACATCTTGGGAAGATATTCCGGATTGAAACCAATGCCATTGTCTTTGAAAGCAATTTCAATACTGTTATCAAGATTCTGATAGCTGATATCTATCACAGGTGTTTCAGAGGCCTTGCTGTATTTGAGTGAATTGCCGATAAGGTTTTCAAATAATTGCAGGATCATCCTTCCATCGCCATATACCGGCCCGGAAAAGGGCTGAATATGCAATTCCGCTTTCTTTTCGCGGATGGGGATCTCAAGGCTCTGGCGTACTTCCAGTGCGATCTTGTTGAGGTCCACCTGTTGCCATTGTAATTTTTCTTTATTGATCTGAGAGAATACAAGCAGGTCCTGGATCAGGTTGCGCATGCGGTTGGAAGCTGACTGCATTTTAACCAGGCATTCCACCGCTTTTTCATCCAGCGAATTTTTGTACTTGTTGAGGAGATAATCCCCGTAGAATAAGATCTTCCGGATAGGTTCCTGCAAGTCATGACTCGCCACAAAAGCAAACTGCGAAAGTTCATAGTTGCTGCGGTTCAGTTCGGACACTATCCCTTCCAGCTCCAGTTGCTTTTCCTTCAGTTCCTGCTGCGTCTGCTTCAGCTCGATATTATCCTGCAGGGTTTCTTCAAATACTTTCTGTGCATGTATATCCACTATGAAACCAGTCCAGTACAGCAGTTCACCATGCTCATTATAGAAAGGAGTCAGTGAAAGCTGGTGCCAGAGAAACTCTCCGGCACTGTTCTTCAGCCTTGCCTGTGTTCGTATGGTTGTTGCCCCTCTTGTGATATCATTCTTGAAGATCACAGAAAAGAAATCATAATCATCTGGGTGTACAACGGGCCGCCATTTGTTCCTGTTCAGTACTTCGTTTTTCAGGCCGGTGTATTTTGAAAGCCACTCATTGGCATAAATCAGTTCTCCCTCCAGGTTGAGTGTAAAGATGATCAAAGGAAGTGAGTTGGTAAGAATTCTGTACTGGTCCTCGCTTTTACGGATCCGTTCGGAAAGTTCCTGCAATTGTTCGTTCTTTCTTTTCAGTTCTTCGTATGGAGAGATGGGAGGTTCGTTGCGGAAGAGATTCCTCCACTCATCGATCTTCAGCGTGTCTATTCTGAATGCAGGAGATACGGAATAGAATAACTCCACGGCGGTATTAGCCCCTTCGATGGAAATATTGAATTTACTTACAAGCCTTTTCGCATACTCAAAACCGTTAATGTTCCTGTTTTCCGCTGCCGGATAGCCTTTCAGACAGGCTACGATATAACGGTTGCGTTGGTCTGCATCAACACTGAGGATCAGGCTGCCGTTCTTACCGGACTCGATGATATTGCGGCTTACTTCAGAAACAGCAGTAGCAAAAGTGGTTTGAGCGGAAAGGGTCAATCCTGCCAGTTCAGCCAGCCTCATGGATCGCTTATGCGCCAGAATGAGATCCATTTCATTTTCCAGAGTTACCCTTGCCAGTTCGTGCATGATCAGATATTTATTTTACAGGCCAGTACGGAACTATCATCGGTAAAGCGTCCGAAGTCCTTGATTAATACAGCGCATAGTACAGAAAGGTCATACCGCCAGATGCCAGGATATTTCAATATATCCAGCTTGGATTTCAAACCATCGCTGGCCATTACCAGCACCTGCCCGTTCTCATGGTTCATGAATTGCGGATTCAATGACCTGGGTACATTCAACCCGATGATCCCATTGTAAGGCATATTGTTCCTGGCAGTTCCATTACCAATGAATCTGCTGGAAATATTCCCCACTCCACAGATCTGCCATTTGCCCAGCTTCCAGTCGTAAACAGCCACAGTTCCCACCAACCCCCTCGTTTTCTTTACTGCCACATTCATTTCCCGGAGAATTTCCACTACATCAGAGCTTGCACACTGCAAAAATGCTTCCCCGGCTTTTACAACGGCTTTTGCTGCTTCCACTCCATGTCCCAGTCCATCTCCAATCAAAAGTTTCAGGTAACTGGAACTGTTTTTATGAAACGCCCCATCCCCACATTCCATTTCTCCGGGCTTGGGCAGTACTACGGACCTTACTTCAGCTTTAAGCGGTTTGGCAAATGCCGGCTTTGGAGTTTTGTAAAACCTGATCAGCATCACCGTTCCCCAGTCTTTCATGGAATACACCTGTAAAAAATCCGAGAGTCTTTTGATGGATCCCAGGCCATGCCCCAGGGTGTTGCGTGTACTGACGCCATCGTTCATCATGCGGTTCACGTCCGTCATTCCCGGGCCGTTATCTACGCTGATGAGTTCAAGTACTTCCACCCCATCCACCTGTTGGATAGCTACCCAAATTTCACCACCACCCGCGTGCTTTACAAGATTGCTGACTACTTCAGACACCACGATATCGAGCTCTCCTATCTTCTTTTCATTGAATCCTGCAGCCACTGCCAGTTGATGTATCTCCTTTTTCAGAATGGCAAAATAGCTTCTGTCATTCGCCTTAAACACTACATGTGTTCTGTTAGCCATTCTTCCATTTTATAATTGAAACGATGGTGCCTTCACCCACTACGCTCTTGATATCGAATTCATTCACCAGTCTTTTTGTGCCGGGTAAACCAATACCCAGGCTTTTGCCGGATGAATAACCATCCTTCATGGCCAGTGCGATATCACTGATGCCCGGGCCTTTATCTGTAAACGTGAGCCTGATTCCATTGTCCCTTCCCTTGCTCACCACTTCAATCAACACCATACCACCACCTCCATATTTCAGCATATTACGCACCAGTTCACTGGCAGCAGTGATCACTTTGGTCTGGTTCACCAGGCTCATTCCGATCCTCACGGCATATTCCTTTACCCTGTTTCGAAAAGGAACCACATCCTGTTCTTTTTCAATCCTCATGGTGTCCTTATTCAACACTATGTTCATCATCTTCTTCTATTTCGTCATCATATAACAGGATTTTGTTTTTCAGCAACTCCATACCTTTTTCCACGTTCAAAGCCGTATGCACACCTTTCAGTTCCAGGCCCAGTTCAATCAGGGTTATAGCTACTGCAGGCTGCATGCCTACCACCACAGTTTCAGCATCCATGATCTTGCTCATGCTGCCGATATTGCCGAGAATACGGCCCATGAAGGAATCCACGATCGATAATGCGGAGATATCGATCAGTACGCCCCTGGCGCCTGTTTTATTTACCATCTGAACCAGGTTGGTCTCCAGGTTGGTGGCCAGCCTGTCATACAAATCGATCTGGATGGTCACTAATAAAAACTTGCCCATCCTTAGAATAGGTATCTGATCCATAACTTAAGCAACCGGTTTTTCTTTCACGGATTTTTTTACTTCCAGTTTCAGCATGGCGAATGCATACCTGAGCGCCGCTGCCAGTGAAGCTTTGGTTACAACACTGGAAAGATCGATGCCCAGATGCACTACCGTCTGTGCTATTTCAGGGCGGATACCGCTGATGATGCATTCTGCGCCCATCAGTTTGGTAGCGGCCACTGTTTTGATCAGGTGTTGCGCCACCAGTGAATCCACTGCAGGTACACCGGAGATATCGAGAATGGCAATGCTGCTGCCGCTTTGCACGATCTCCTGAAGCAGGTTCTCCATCACCACCTGTGTACGGGAGCTATCGAGCGTTCCAATGATCGGCAGCGCAAGGATACCGTCCCATACACGGATTACGGGAGTGGAAATTTCCGTGATCTCGTCCGTCTGACGCAGGATCACTTCTTCCCTGCCCTTGATAAAGGTTTCAAAAGTCACCACACCAAGACTGTCCATCATCTTGTTGAGATTCAGGATGGCCTGGATCAGAAACTGCGGATCTTCTTTCATTTCCTCCTGTAATAATTGCTGCAGGGCTTCTTTCAGACTGAAAACATAGATCCCGGTTTCACGCGGGCTGTATCCCTGTCTGGCCCGGGAAATGGAAATACCGGACAGGATCTCACGCACTTTTTCAAATTCATCAGCTTCTGCAGCATCCCCCATATTTTTATCGGAGATCACATTGAGCAGTTCGGTCAGCAACTCGTCGGATTGCTCCCGCAGTTCTTCATTGCTCATCAGGTCTTCGCGAAGCGAGGCATCGGCCAGTTGTTTGGTCATCCATATTTCCAGGATCTGTTTCTTCTTTTTCTGAAGTACTTTGGAAATGTCCGTCTTCATAAATTGTAAGTGTTTTTGGGATTTTATCAGCGTAACTGTGTTTCAGCGCCTGGCATATTTTTTAAAGCTGATAGTACAGGCAGGATGCCATTGAAAATATCAGTCCACAATTTGAAATAACGGAAAATGCACAATCTGTAGCGGATTGTAAGCAAAACGGGTATTTTATGCCCCAAGCCGGGGAGAGAGAATATTAGAATATTTTTTATTGGATAAATCTACCAACGGCTTAGTCCCCTCAATAATTTCCTCATTTTGCCTTTCAGAGAGAGATATTTGTACAGGTGTTTCCCCACCAATCTTCTTGCATCAAGTGATTCTTCGATAGGAATATCAGGAATGATCACACGTTCCATATTGAGGTCCACGTGGTATGTATCTTCTTCCCCCTGATGCGTTCCGCTACCATCACCACCGATATTGCGTACCAGCGAATGTGTTGGGTAGAGTGTGAGTTTATTATGGATATATGCGGAAGCCAGCCAGCGTACAGCCCAGGAATTGATCTTTCCCCGGATCTGCTGCTCCAGCATCTGTGTATATGGATAATTTCCATCCATATCGAAATAGTAGAGTAGTTTCCTTTTCCTGAGCTCCCGCATCAGGTATTCTCCGTCCGCATTGAAAAGCTTCCAGCCCCTGGCCCAGGTGGCCCATCCCCAGCAGTCAGCCCCCCGCAGGAAGAAAACAGGTTCGTGGTATTTTATATCGACAGTGTAACCGTGAATAGAGATCACTTCCTGCCGGTGCTCATATTTCTCCAGGCCATCGTTCATGAACTGCAGGAAATACGGGCTGAGCACCAGGTCATCTTCCAGCACAATCACTTTTCCATATCGGTTAACCATATCCGTTACCCCACGGATGATACTGGCAGCCAGTCCCAGGTTACGATCACTTTTGATGATGGTTACTTTTTTGAAACCGGTGATTTCTGCCGCAAAGCGGCGTACCTGCTCAACTGCCGCAGCATGCGTGGCATGTGCAGGCCCATCCGAATAAATGTACAATTCAGATTCAGCAGCCAGCACATTCTTTTGCAGGGAGGCAACCGCCTTCCTGGTATGTTCCGGTCTGTTATATACAAACAATGCTATGGGAGCAGGTGTCATTGACGTAGTTTTTCCTCCAGGGCTTTTTCCACCAGCCACCGGTGGCTTTCTATACGGATATTATGCAGGAGGAGCTCATGGTTCACCCCCGCTTTTTTTGCAAACAAAAGGCGCTTCACAAATCTTTTGATGGATTCTGTAAGGCTCACCGTTTCATTGATGCCCTGCAGGGCGATATTGTAATAGTTCCTGTAATAGCTGTCCCACAATTGTAATGCCGCGCTGCGCAGCGCTGTACTGTAGGCCGGCTCCTCCAGTAAAGTATTCAGCTGTACCAGGTATTGCTGAAAAGCCGCATCATTGCTCAGGTGTAACTGACTGCCCTTTCTTTCCAGCGCAAGTACTTTCACATTTACCAGGCTGGCGTCTTCATATTCCAGCGACACGGCCTGCCCCTTGTTCCAGAGCGGATGATCGCTTGCTGCATCGAAGTAGAAATTACCCAGGCTATAAAAAACGGGCTTGCCCATATAAGTCTCCCACCCCTGCGGCACATGCGGATGCGAAGCGATCACGGCATCAGCGCCTGCGCGGATCAGGCTCCGGTATCTTTCCCGCCATTCCGGTAGTGGAATTTCCATTTCTTCCACACCCGCATGACACTGTACCAGCAATACATCCACCCTTTTTTTAGCCTCCATCACAGATGCATCCACAGAAGGATGGTTGATCCAGGCATACCCCGCGCTCTGCTGGTGGTTCAGCGTGATGGCCCCGAACTCTGCTTCGCAGTACGAGAGAAACCCCAGCTTTAAACCATTCACCTCCATTTGCTTCAATGCGTAAGCCTCACCGGCATTACGCCCCGCACCTACACAGAGTGAGTTTTTGAATGACTGAACCGTTGCATCCAGCGCTTCAGCGCCATAATCGAAAATATGATTGTTGGCAAGATTGATCAGATTGAATCCCGCAGATTCCGCCAGGGAAGCGGCTTCCGGGTGTTGATGCAGGTGCGGACCCGCCTTGCGGATGGGAGCGCCGGATCCTTTCAGGGGTGCTTCAAAGTTGATGGCCCTTACAGCATGCTCTTTCAATAAAGCCGACAGGCCGGGTGACAGCCAATCCTGCCCCGGCAATTGGTGCACAACCAGATCTCCCCCGAAGAAGGCTTTCCATCGCATGATCAGGCTTTGTTTCTTTTGGTGAGCAATGTTTCAAGCGGCTTCAGCGTGATATAGGCATTGTAAGCCCTGAGCTTTTCATCACGCACGCCCATCCTGCGCAGCAGGCCGCCTACCTTTGGATAGTAGGTCATTTTATCCAGCCAGTCGCGCAGGTTACTGGTCGGCAAAATATGTTTATTTATCCATTCCACATATTGAGGGTTGATAAGCTCCCGCAGCAGCTGCTGATCCAGCGGCTTCAGCGGAACCTGGTACAACGCCCTTCTGTCGAGCGAATTCTTTTTGGTATAGTTCAGTCCGAGCGATTCCACATCCAGCCCTTTCTTCCTGAAATAATCCACCTGCCAGGCCCTGCCCTGCCTTCTTTCTGCCGGCAGGTTGAGCATACCCAGCGCAATATCGCTGGTCAGGAAGGGCGTCCAGCTACGGAACCCGATCTGATCCGGCACCCGCATCAGGTAACAGAGCAGGATGATCTTGAAACGCATGGATTCCACCACACGCATCGCAGGGTCTTCCAGCTTCTTCCTGTTCTGCTCAAAGTATTGTTGCAACAGTTCATGCCTGGATCCCAGCAGACTCTGTGCAGGATCAGCATTCAGCGCATGCGAATAGCCCAGTCGCAGTACATCGGATGGTTCATTGATAGCAGGAATATTCACGCTGCCCGCCCACGCATCGCCGATGATGCCGCTCAGCAACGGTGTACCAACGGTTTCCTGCTGCAGGATCTTATGATAGAACTCCATATGGTACATGCCATGGGCATGTGTGGAGATGCCAAAAAGCTGGTCCCAGTCATTGAAGTAATGATGGAAATCTCCCAGGGGGATCTGCTTCCACCTTGTGCCCAGCACTTCCGCGATCTTGCTGGCAAAGACCACTTCATAGGAATCTGTCTGCCGCGATGATACGCCGTAAGTATAACTGCGGATGCGATCCCTGTCCGCGATCATTTCATTCAGTATCCTGGAATCATAACCGCCACTGGTGGGGATCACGATATTTCCCGTGGTGGATCTCTCCCATTGCTGAATACTGCTGCGCAAGAGATCCAGCACATCTTCTTCACGGGTTGTTTTACCCAGTATGGATTCAACCGGATCATTCCCGTATACCACTTTCACTTTTCCATTCTCTGTGGTAAGAGCGGAAGAATGCCGCAGGAATTTCACGCCTTTCAACGGAGTCTGCTCAAACACAGAATATCCGAAACCCAGGTAATTGGACAGCCCTTCAGGGTGAAACTCCAGGTTACGGAAATCGATCACATCATTGATATTCCGGCTGACCTTTCCTGTTACTTCATTGTAGAAGCAGGGATCGGAAGCCAGCCAGTCCGTTTGAAAACTCGTGATATTTTCTATAGGGTTGATCATCCGGTAATATTTGGTTCGCTCCTCAAACGGTGCTTCAGGCTGGTATTGATCACCAGGTAATACAGTGCCAGGTAGGTAAGCTGTATCACCAGGTATACAAGCGCTGCGCCATATACCCCCCAGCTGCTGATGAAATAAGAGCTGATCAGCAGGCCCACGCCCAGTGTGATCACACCTGTTACCAGGCTCCACTGCGTCTTTTCCATATAAATGAAATAGTTTCCGTAGATGGTAGCGATACTGTTAACGGTCTGCGCTATCAACAGGATGGGAAGGATGTACACTGTCTGCCAGTAATCAGCAGAGATCACGCCAATTTTCAGAGCAACTATAAACCCTGCTACAATCAGTATGCTGATACCTGCCAGACCAAGCCCGATACGGATCATCAGCTTATTGGTCTGAGCGATATTTCTCCTCAGGTCTTTTTCCTTCAGGAATTTCGGCAGCCATACGTTCTGTACGCTCTGCACGATCATCATCAGGAGATTGGCCAGCGAAAAGGCCAGGTAGTAACTGCTCAGGTCCCTGGGCGTTCCATATTTTTCGAGGAAGAACTTATCACTGTTATTGCTGCTGGCCGCCCAGATAGCCGAGATCATAATGGGCAGCCCCAGTTTGAGGGAGTTGCCGATCAACTTCCAGTCGATCTTCGGCAGCATCTCCCTGAAATAGAAATAGAAGACACCCAGCATCACGGCAATCTCTGCAAAATAAGTATATGTCAACCGTACTTTCACGGAATCTGTACGGAATAAAAAGAGACAGGTAAGTACCACTGCATGCACTACCAGCAGGCGCACCAGGTTATAGTTCCTGAATAATTTGATCCTTTCACTGATCACAAAAAAGTTAGTGAGGATTACGGTGTATACGGTGGTGACCAGCGCCATCAGTAGCGGCCAGCGGTAATGCTGATAGTTACTGTTCTTACTGAAGAGAAAACTGATCAATGCTTCATCCTTGTTAAGCAGGTACAAAGGAACCAGTACCATCAGCATAAGTACCGTAACGGAAAAGAAAATATTGAAGAGCACAGTCTTTCTTCTTTCATCCGTCTGGGCATCCGAATAATATTTGCTCTGGGCAACGTAGAGACCGAAGTTGAGGATCACAGACAATGTCTGAACAATGGAAAGAAAATAATTATAAATCCCATACTCCTCCTGCGTCATCAGCCTAAGGTAAACAGGAAGCAGCAGGATATTGGAGGCACGTACCAATATATCAACAATCAAAACAATGGACAGCCTTTTCAAAAAGACGTTATTCCTGTATTGATCCAGCCATTTAGTAAATAGTCCACCTGAGATGTTCTTCATCAATTCGGGTATTGTAGGCTGACTGATGTCATAGCTCAAAGGTTAGTGGGTAGTATGGAACAGACCGCAAATTAATGAAATAAAAGCGTGTGAAGCTCAAGATCAGCAATTTCAGGCGGGAATCCTGGCCATTGAAGCGAATAAGCCACGATAATTTATCCTCCTGCCATCAAGCACCAAAGAGTTCTGGTCATGGTGCTCACTGATGATATTATACCGTTGACTGATCAATTGTTTAACGCTGGCATAGTTCAGAAACCAGGCTGGGTAAGAGGCTGTATAGATCTCAGGACGGACAGTCTGGACCGTAATCCGGTCCCTGTCTTCATAATTGAAGTAATTGTTATCGATGAAAAGATAAGGGATGTTATATGAAAGCAGCTTATCAAGCAGCTCATATGGTTTTTCAATATAGGGTAATAAACCCGCCAGCAGCAAAAAGTCCGGAGGGCCGTTCTTTTCAATACACTCATCGATGGAATAGAAAAAATTGAGTCTGCCGTCAGCGATCTTTTCGATGCCGGTTTTTACGAAGCCTTCCTGTTCAATGATATTCCATTTCAAATTCAGATGAGAAGTGAATTTCCTGTTCTGAAAATAAGAGGTGCCCAGGGATCCGCCGAAATCAAGCACATTGAGATGGTTATTATTCAGAGAGGCCACATATAACAGTGCGGACACCATGGGCCATGAATATTGCATTTCGTCGAAAATCACAGAATCCCGTTCGTAAACCGCCTCGCCATTTTTTACTTTCAGTGTTGCAGCTTCCACTTTCTTAAAAATGGAATCCGAATCATATCCTGTTGAATGTTGCTGTGCCTCCTTCCAGCTGGCAAAATCCCCTGCCCACATGTCGTTACTAACGATCCGGCGTATCATGATCTTCAATAATTCTTTCAAAGGCATTTCGAGCATTATTAAACAAAAAATAAATGGCCCAATTTAAAACAAAATGTTGATTCATCCATATGAGACAAGTGCTGCTATCATTTCTTAAGGCTCAGCTTCTGTTTGGTACCGGGATTACCTTCATCGCCCAGCAACCTGCCCCAGGGCTCCAGTCCCTCTACCCTGTCGAATATGATCTTAAGAATGGCGATGGCGGGAATAGACAGGAACATTCCTGCAATGCCGCAAAGCAGTCCGCCGATCACCACCCCGATGATGGTCATCAGCGCGTTCAGCTTCACTTTGGAGCCAACGATATTTGGCATGATGATATTATTATCTATGAACTGAACCACCAGTATCACCACCAGCACCCAGATAGCATCGTTCAGCTCGGTGGAGGTAGTGAGCGTAATGAGGATACAGAAGATGGAAGCGATCAGCATCCCGATATACGGCAGGATATTCAGCACCGCTGTGAACACAGCCAGGAAGATGGCATACTTGATACCGATGATAAGGAATCCAACAGAATTGATCACGGCAACGATGAGCATCTCTATGATCAGCCCGAACATATAGGCCTGAATTACCACCCTCGATTCCTGGATCACTTCCGCCACCCTTTTCTTAGGCACATTACTGAATACATCGATGAGAAATTGTTTGATCAACCCACGGTAATACAGCAACAGGAAAGTATAAATGGGCAACAACGTGATCAGCACTACCATATTCATGAGGGAATCAAAAACACCTCCGAGTGCGCCGCCACCTGACTCCTGAAGCTTTGTCTGCATCTTCTGCACCAGGTCGGTCTGCTCCTTTTTGGACAGGTTGAATTGAGCCCGCACCCAATCCTGCAGATGAGATAACTGCAGGTCGATCCCTTTTTTGATCTGGTCAGTATCATTGAGGAAGGCGGCTATCTGCGATGAAAGAAAATAAAAAATGCCGCCCACGAAAACCACCGTCAGCACCAGTGCGATAACGATCGCAAGCACTTTCGGTACTTTTCTCTTTTCCAGGAACTGACAGACCGGGATCAGGAGAATGGCAATGAGGGTGGCCAGGGAAAGTGGCACCACCAGGTCCTGGCCCAGCACAATAATAGCCGACAACAGGGCCAGCATCAGCAGGATCATGGTAAATCGGAAATAAAAGGGCTGTTGAGTTCCGGGCATGGTTGATTGATTTACAGTATCTGCCATAAAAAC
>NZ_JBQCGW010000094.1:0-26160 GCF_051955275.1 Pseudobacter sp.
GTATAATGCATTACATACTATTATGAAAACTTTCCACTTATTGGTCTGCCTGTTTGTTACTTTGGCAGCAAAGGCTAATAAAATAGACGAGTTAAGAACTGAAAAAGATATTGCAGCTTTCGTGGACTCCATTTCCGGGTTTACCAGTTCCTTCCCCAGGAATTATTTGCCAAACCAGTTGGTATTTAAATACCTGAAAATAGATATCGATAAAAATGGTTCCACAGACCTGCTTGTCAATGAAAGACTGATTCTTGCTATAGTTGACAATGGAAACAACCAGTTCGTTCTAAAATATATCGGCTCAGATCAGCATGAACGGAGGCTTACCGGGATCGATACCAGTGGGCCAGTCCTAATGTTGCTGGTGAAGAAGCAGCATGGATACAGCAAGTTGAACGGGCCGCTGTTTTCTGATGCGCAGGATACGATCACATACAAATTCTATGGTTTTATAGAATATAACAGCAGGCCTTCAGTAATTGACCTGGAAAATATAAAATTCTTTGCAACACATTCCTATCGGGGTTTTCATCAGTTTGAACTGACAATCAGAAATGACAGAAGCGCAAAACTGCATGCAAAAGATTATTGGAACAGAAACGGTGTTTTTCAGGCTGTACTTGCCGGAGAATTGTTTGATGAGTTTCTGCAAATGATCAACTATATCGACCCTGACAAGTTAAAATATGACTATGCCATAGAAGGCTCAGAAATGGAATGCATTGATATCGAGATAAGATATAATGGTAAAATGAAGCCGATACATGACTATGGTATGGAGGGAACGCTGGGATTGCGGCAATTATACGACCTGATAGAGAAAAATATAAAAGAGCTTCAATGGCAACAAATGTAAATACGGGACGCCGTATGCTCTCCTCCTGAATGATTATATTGCAGGGGTGAATGCAATAGAGAGCATACGACAATTGTACACGCCTGTTCAGCCAACGGTGAAGCAGTCAGCCGGACATGTTACTTATTTTGAATTCCTGCCGGATGTGCGTTTGCAGCAGTTTATTTATTGTTACTGGGAATTGAAGACCACTGCTCCCCTGGATGAGGCATTCATGTACCGGGTGGTGGCCGATGGTTGTATTGATATCTACTTCGATCTGAATGATCCTTCCGATAATTATGTGATGGGGTTTTGCAGGAAATACACGGAATTTCCACTGGATAATGCTTTCCATTATGTAGGCGTGAGGTTTCTTCCAACGATGTTTCCGCAGTTGTTTAAAGTGGATGCATCACAGCTGAGCAATCGCTATGAAAAACTGGAAGCAGTGGTGCCGGCAACTGCGAATTTTATTGCCAGCCGGTTTCATCCTGGAATGAATCCTGTTGAGATGGCAGGCCTGTTTGATCATTGGTTTATGGATGTGCTGTCTGGTGCTTCATTTGATGAGGATAACCGTTTGTATGAAGCCATTGGCATCATTCTGCAGCAATCCGGTGTGCTCAATGTGGAAACAGATCTGAATACAGGTATCAGTCCGCGCCAGCTGCGCCGCTTGTTTGAATTCTATATCGGCGATACACCGAAGATCTTCAGTAAGGTGGTCCGCTTTCAGAATATCCTCCGCGCCAAACCCAGTACACAGAGCCTTCGCAATAACAAACTATTTTTTGATGTTGGATATTATGATCAGGCGCATTTCATCAAAGAATTCCGCAACTTTTATGGGGTTACGCCTTCAAAGGCCTTCGGGCGATAGAGTTTGTCCGTTTTTTACAATGTCAGTTGTGCGCGCTGGTGCAACTTTGTGGTATCAATAAAACAAATGATTATGAAACTGAATGCAGGAATTATCACCAGTAAACTGGCGGAGACAAAAGCTTTCTATACCGATGTGCTGGGATTTGGGGTGACTTTCGAGAACGAGTTTTACCTGTTGATGCATACGCCCGGTCACACGAGTGAGTTCAGCTTTCTGTTGCCCGACCATCCATCACAACAGCCCTTGTTTCAGCCGGCATTTGCCGGACATGGCGTATATTTAACAATCGAAGTGGATGATGTGGACACGCTGTATGAAGAGATCAGGAACAAGGGGGTGGACATCAAAATAGCCATCCGCGACGAGCCCTGGGGCGACAGGCATTTTGCGATACAGGACCCGAATGGGATCGGTATCGATCTTGTAAAATATTCAGGACAATGACCAGAACATTCAATGATAATTTGCAGAAATGGTTTACAGGCCAGCGACTGATACAGTCACTGGCTTTTCTGCTGGTGGCGGTTATCGGGTTTACGGTGGCGCAGGATTATTTACGGGCAAGACTAAATGAATCTGCATTTTATTTGAGCGAGTCTTTGCTGTATACGGCTTTCTGGGCATGTTTCTGGCCGGTCGGGTGGATATTGGTTTTACTGCACCGGAAACTGACTGTTCCTGTATATGTGCTGATTCCCGTTGCTGTATTGCTTCATCTGGTACTGGTGCCATTAATCATATGGGGACTGTCTGCGTTGTGCTTCGATCATACTTATGGGTTCGCGGATGTGTGGATGTATACAATGGCGGAACAATTGTATGTGTTGCTGGCGGTATATACAGTACTGGTGATAGGGATCAAATACCTGCAAAAGCAGCCTGCACCGGTTTCAGTAATAAATCCTGAGTTTGTTGAAGCTGAAAAAAACACTCCGTTTCTTCGGCAGATAACGATAAATAAAGGCAAAACCTCCATCCTGGTGGATGTGGATAATATCCTGTACATTTCTGCCGCAACTCCTTATGTATGTCTCCATCTTGAAAACAGGAAACATCTGTACAATCATAGTTTAAAAAATACAGAGTTCAGTCTCGATCCTCAGCAGTTCCTGCGGATTCATAAATCCACTATTGTGAACCTGAAAATGGTAAAAAGCTATACTTCGCGGTTGAATGGGGATTATGATCTTCAGTTGATCAACAGCGAAGTCCTCCGGCTTAGCCGGAATTACAGGACGGCATTCAATGATCGTTTCGGCAAATGACCTCAGGTGACGATATCATCTCATCGTGTTGCTGCATTTTGTTTTGAGTATGATGAAGTTGCAGGGAATTTTGTCCAAAACTCTTTTATGCGATATAAATCCCTTTTTCTGTTTCCATTTTTTGTAAGCGTGCTGCTTGGTTTCCTGTTGAGCGCCTGTCAGGGGCAATCCTCCCGCCCTGCTGCAAAACATGCTTCTGCTGATGCTGGATTCCGGAATAAAGCCCCGGTTGGCGGTGGCTGTGATGGCTGTGAACTCATGTTCATTGGCATGCCATCCGTGATCAATGCGGTGGATTCCAGCCCCGGCTGGAAAGAAAAGGGACAACGCTTGCTGATCACCGGAAAGGCCGTCAAAGCCGATGGTGTTACCGCTGCTCCGGGTGTGATCGTTTACTACTGGCAAACTGATAATAACGGCTATTACTCTCCCAGACCAGGCATGGACGAACGAACCAAACGTCATGGCCATATCCGTGGCTGGATGAAGACAGATGCAAATGGAAGTTTCTCTTTGTACACTGTCAGACCGGCTCCCTATCCCGGGGAAGATATGCCTGCACATATTCATCTTTCCATAAAAGAACCGGATATTTCCAATGAATACTATGTAGATGAACTGGTGTTCGATGATGATGTGTTTCTGACGGAGGCAAAGCGTTCAAAGCTGGAGAACCGCGGTGGTACCGGGATCTTAAAAACCAGGCTGGAAGACGGTTTGCAAGTGGCTTCTTATAAGGTTTTATTAGGTTTGAATATTCCCGGATACCCCAAATGATTAACCAGATCAACTCTGCAATTAAGCATCCGGTTTTGTCAGAGTAAATAAGGAATTAATGCCTTCGTCTGATTTTGGTATTCTGTATATTTTGTTCCAAAAATCCTGGTCAGCAATTTTTCTTCTTTTTTGAGCTTTAACCACAACGATACAAAAACTATTAACACTGCTATAATCGCTCTGTAGTCGCCAACAATTAATGCATTTCCAATAAATAGCAGCAAAAGCCCTGTATAAATTGGATGCCTGATAATTTTATAAATACCGTTTTTGATCAATTGATGATCTTCTTTTTTTTGTACTGACAGGCTCCAATTCCTGCCGAGTATATGCCGGGATGTACAGGCTATTGTTGCGCCAATTGCGGAAATTGAAAGTCCTATGGTGCCTACCAGGTCAGAATGCTCAACAAAATTTTCTCGTAACCAACTATGTCCATACCATTCTCCTGGTCCTAATAGCAAAATTGCAATAATCAGCGGTAGCCAATATTGAACAAATTGTTTTAAAAAGGGTTCCTGGTGTTCCACCTTTTTTGCCATAAGACCTGAAATGGTCCAATAAGTCAAAACAATTACCCATATTAACTTAAGTCCGAGTTTAATGTATTGACTCATTTTTCAATTTTTAATTGTCATCGTCAAAATGTTGCGCCTCTCTCAATATACAAAATTCAGTCAATTGTAATTCAGGTTTATGCAGATTGTGCGCCTTTCAGGATTGGCAATGGACTGCCGCGATATCAATTATCATATTGTAGTACCTTGCGGCTCAATTGACATCAATTATGGATAAAGAGCTTTACATTATCAGGCATGGAGAAACTGATTATAATAAGTTGGGAATAGTACAGGGAAGAGGTGTAAATACCGATCTCAATGCGTTGGGCAGGAAACAGGGAGAAGCGTTTTATCAATATTATAAGCATATACCTTTTGATAAAGTATATACGTCTGCTCTCAAACGTACCCACCAGACTGTCAATAGATTCATTGAAGATGGTATTTCCTGGGAGCAGTTGCCGGGGCTTGATGAGCTGTCTTTCGGGATCTGGGAGGGAAAGGAAAGCAAAGAAGATTGGGTCAACGCATTCCGGGAAATGAATACCAACTGGCAGCGTGGGCAATGTGATCTTTCCTTTGAAAAAGGAGAAAGCCCCAATCAGGTTTCCAGGCGCCTGCAGGAAGCACTGGATGTGATACTTTCCAGGCCTTCAGAAAAGCGGGTGCTCGTGTGTATGCATGGCAGGTCATTGCTGGTTTTGTTATGCATGCTCAGCCAATCCCCTATCAGTTGCATGACCAGTTTTGCGCACAGCAATACCTGTCTATACCGGGTGTCTGTTGTCAATGGACAGTTCTCCATACTTGAAGCTAACGATATTCGTCACCTGGCGAATTCCTGAGATTGAAAATGCTGCAGAGGGTTCATACATGGAAAAACCTGGCAAGAATGTCGCCATCTGCTCAAAGAGAAAGGTTCTTATGTAACCGTCGGTGGTTTTAACGTGGCAACTGAAAAAAAGCAGTCATCTCCTTCTTTACTTGTTTCTCCAGCCCAGGCTGCATCATCTGGGTAGTTTTTTTAGCATTATAGTGTTTTACCGGCTGGTGCTGGCTTTTCAGTATCCGCAAAAAGGCTACAAAAGTCCCCGGTTAGGCTACAACCCCTGGTCACCACTTCCTCAACTTTGCTTCATAAAATAAGAATAATGGAAAATAAACAGAAAAGCAAAGTGTGGTTCATAACCGGCGCTTCACGCGGCTTCGGACGCATTTGGGCTGAAGCTGCCCTTGAACGAGGTGATAAAGTAGCCGCCACTGCCCGTAATGTAGCCAGCCTGGACGGTCTCATAAAAAAGTACGGGGCCAATGTGCTGACACTTGAGCTGGACGTTACCAGGCCCGGTCAGGCAGCCAGTGCTATATCTCAGGCCCATGCTCATTTTGGCAGGCTCGATATTGTGCTGAACAATGCCGGGTATTCACTGGTTGGCACTATCGAGGAGGCCAGCGATGAAGATGTAAAGGCCATGTATGAGACCAATATTTTCGGAGCCCTCGCAGTTATCCGGGCAGCCTTACCCCTGCTCCGGGAGCAAGGGGGTGGACATATCCTTGGCATATCCAGCAACCTCGGCCATGTAACCTTGCCGGTCATCGGCTATTACAGCTCCTCCAAATGGGCATTCGAGGCCATCCATGAAAGCCTGGCCGAAGAGGTCAAAGACTTCGGAATTAAGGTCACAATCATCGAGCCCGGCGCCTACGCTACGGAGTTCGGCAGCCCGGATTCCCTGAAGTTTGCACCCGGCATGGAAATTTATACGGACCTGAAAACGAAATTTTTCGGGCGCTTGCAGGAAATGGAAAGAGGTGATCCGAATGCAACGCCTCCTGCCCTTTTCCAGGTGGTAGATGCAGAAAACCCGCCCCTCCGTTTCCATCTCGGCAGTCATAACCTTCCATGGGTCCGGGCCGCCTACGAAGAACGATTGGCGCTCTGGGAAAAATGGGATGCCGTTTCCAGCGCAGCCCAAACATTATCCTGATAAATACTGTTATCGACCGGTAAGCAGCCCTTACCGGTTTTTGAAAATTTCCATGGAATGAAAAAAGACGATAATAATCCGCTCAGGTTTGAAACGCTCTCCGATGCTCACCGTGCATTCGGTTTGCCAAATCCCAGGCATCCGTTGATCAGCCTGATCAATGGAGCGCCAGGCTGGTCGGATATTCTTCAGCCTACTCAGCCACATGTATTGGGATTTTATAAGATATCTTATAAACCCAAACTGGGAGGTAAATTAAAATACGGTCAGGGTTATTATGATTTTGACGAAGGAGGCTTGCTGTTTGCCGCACCCGGACAAGTGATGGGAGCAATGGAAAATGAAGATGCAGTGTGTTCTGAATATACCTTGCTGGTCCATCCGGATTTCTTATTAGGTTACCCCATTGCTAAAAAGATCGGTCAGTATGGATTCTTTTCCTACGCTACCAATGAAACCCTGCATCTCTCCGATGAAGAGAAGGCAACCATTATGTCGATTTTCAAAATCATGGAAACGGAGCTGAACAGCAGGATAGATGATTTCAGTCATGATGTTGCTATCTCCCAGCTTGAGTTATTACTCACTTATGCCAACCGCTTTTACAAACGACAGTTTATTACCCGGAAGGTGGTTAACCATGATCTTCTGCAGAAACTGGAAGGGTTGCTGACTGATTATTTCAATAAGGATGTATCATTAAACAAAGGCATTCCCTCCGTTCAGTTCCTGGCCGATCAACTGCATTTATCCCCCAGTTATTTGAGCGATATGCTGCGTGCGCTCACTGGTATGAATGCCCAGCAGCATATCCACGAAAAGTTGATCGAAAAAGCAAAAGAAAAACTTTCTACCACTACTTTATCTGTAAGCGAGATTGCCTATGAACTTGGATTTGAACATTCGCAATCGTTCAGTAAGTTGTTTAAAACGAAAACGAAACTATCTCCGCTGGAATTCAGGCGTTCTTTCAACTAATAGTTTTCTGATTTTTCACCAGGCTCACTATCGCAGCGCCTGTAAATTTCCTGATAAACCCAAGACAGATCAACAGCCCGATAAACGTCATACCAACTCCAACCAGGGAAGGATAGTTATAAGACAATCCATATTCCAAAGGAATGCCACCCAGGAATGCTCCCAACGCATTGGCGATATTGAATGCCGCCTGCATGAATGCCGCCGCCATCATTTCCGAATCAGGCGCAGCGCGCATCATCATGATATTTATCGGTGCTGAAACAGACATGGAAAGACCGCCGCAAATAAAGGTCAGTACCATGGCTGTAACCTGGTATTCAGAAAAGAAGAAGACTGCTGCCAATGCTATCATCATCAGGAATTGTAACAATGCGCTGGTTTTCGGAGCGCCGAACTTATCTGAAAGGTAGCCTCCCAGCAGATTTCCCGCTACCATCCCCGCTCCTGCCAGCACCATCACGTACGCCATATTGCCTTTTTCCACTCCGGAAACTTCCGTCATTAAAGGCGTGATATAGCTGAACCAGGTGAACAATCCTCCGAAACCAATCGCTGTTATCAGCAAAATATACCAGCTTTGTTTTTCCTTCAGAAAAGATAACTGTGCTCTGAATTTTACGTTCTCTCCTTTTCCCTCCATGAAAGGAAGCCACAGGTACAGGAACAGCAATGTGATCAGCCCGATGAAACCAACTATAGCGAAGTACCAGCGCCAATGGAACAAATGGCCGATGTAGGTGACCAGGGGCACCATTGCCAGATTGGCTACTGTGAGCCCTGTAAACATCAAAGCTATATAGGTTGCTGCTTTCCCTTTTGCGGCCAGCCTGGTTGCCACCACTGTACCTACCCCGAAAAACGCTCCATGAGGAAGCCCGGATAAAAATCTTATCAGCATCATTGATCCGTAATTGGGGGCTATGGCAGATAAGCCATTGAATACGGTAAACATGACCATCAGCCCCATCAGCACCTTTTTCGGTGGGAATTTTACAGTATATCCGATCAGCAATGGCGCTCCTGTCACCACACCCAGTGCATAGGCTGAAATCAAATGGCCGGCCTCCGGAATACTGATGGCTAAGGAACCGGCCATATCAGGCAATAGACCCATGATTGTAAACTCAGTTGTTCCTATCGCTAATCCTCCAATTGCAAGTGGCAGTACTCTTTTGTCCATTCTTTTATTATATCTGGTGTAAAGGTGTATTAATATTGATTTATAGCAAGAATACGGGATGAAACATAATTTAATTCAACATTGTTGCGTTGCTTTTACCTGTAAAAGATGTTTACATGGGCCTGAACGGCAGAACTGGCCCCTGAAAGTTTACCAGGAAGGATTTGGTATTTAAAATCTAGTTCTTATATTTACATAGTCTCATTGCAGCTAACACTTATTAGTCTGCGTTCAGCCTCATAGTTCATCGCCTCTATTTCAGTCATTGCACTCGTATTTTGTATTTCGTATTTCAGTTCAGTCAGAGTAATGGTAAGTCTTTATTCAGTTAACAGTAAAAATTAACATTATGAAGCTATCTGAGTTTATCGTATTGGATGTAGCGGAAAAAAAACGTGCTGTTATGAACAATGCCGTAGCGCTTGCTACAAGAACTTCGCCAGGGCAGATCATTTTCCTTTTTCAGATAGAAGGTTATTATGTTGAAGCCTATTGTAATGAGGTAGACAAATCGGTAGAAGAATATTGTGTTTTGCCGGATACCAATGCAATTGCGCACTATCTGGACTTTATCAGGATAGATGACCTGCTCAATTGATTTATTTAAAACGCTGACTTCAAATACTAAAGCCCCGGTTGGGGCTTTTTTATTACAATTTGCAACCCTTGAAAAAGAGAAGAAATCCTTATCAAAGCTGAAAAAATCTTAATCACGGACCCTGTTGCACCTTCCAGCGAAACGTTCCTGAATATATCATACCTGCAGGAGTGGCGGACAGCGAACGGTTAGAGGAGTTTCGTTTTTTGACTATATTTAATAGTAGGATTCTGTGAGTTCCCGCAACAATCAAAACAACCAGCCGATGAAAATATTGATAACAGTGCTTGCTTTCCTGAACGGAGGCTATATGCTTCTTGATGGTTTATTTGTATTACTGAAGGGTAAGTACATTGGCCCGGAAAAGCCGGGACCCTGGTCAGGCCTGTTTTACAAATTGAATATAGATGTGTTTAAGCTGGGGCCTCTGTTTATCATCTTTGGTTTGTTGTGGTTGATCTGGATGTATGGATTATTGACAAACCAGCACTGGGCTTATATATTCGGAATATTGATTTCTATATTCACGCTTTGGTACCTGCCGCTTGGGACCTTGTTGTCTGTGATAATCTTAGTGATCCTTCTTTCTGCAAAGACGAAAATGGGTTTTTAGTACTGATGGTTATTGAAGAACGGGCTCCGCATAATCAACGATCTTTTTGTCTTCCAAATCAACCCTTTTTCTTTGTCGATAATTTCAGCGAACATGGTTTCAATGGTTAAGGACTGTAAGCTCTCACCCCTCCTGCTACCACCCCTCTAATTGAATTCTTAACACACAGATAATAATCCCATATTATCCATTTCTTCAATTTTGCACCGGAATTCCTACCTTCTAAACAGTGCAAGCTTTGACCCCAATTACTGAAATAAAAAAAGGCGATCAGGTAGCTTTTCAGGCTGTATACGATCAGTATCACGCCAAATTGTTTCATTATTTTCTGAAACGCACCCGCACTGACGAAGTGTCAAAAGAGCTTACGCAACAATCTTTCATCAAACTCTGGCAATCCAGGCATTCATTATCTGACGCATACTCCCTGGATACTCAACTCTTCACCATCGCCAGTTCCATTTACATCGATCACCTCCGCAAACAAAGCGTAGAACGAAAATACCAGTTCCGTTTTGAAGAGGAATTCCAGGAAGAGACCACATCGATCTGTCACTCCCATTCCGATTACGAATCCGCCGATTACCTGGATGCAGTTTCCGAAAAACTTCCTCCCATCCGTAAAAATGTATTCATGCTGAAAATAGCCAAAGGCTATTCCAACAAAGAGATTGCAGAACAATTGTCTGTCAGTATCAAGACTGTGGAAGACCATTACTCAAAAGCATTGAAGCATGTCCGTTCTCTCGTATCAATCCTGCTTCTCCTGAGCAATTTTTTGTTTCAATATTAACATAGTGTTACCAGCAGGGGTAAATTTCATTGCCCTTCGTATACTTTAATGCACAACATGAAGATCACGCATAATCTTATACAACAATTTTTGGAAAACCAGTGTACCTCCGCTGAAGCAGCAGCAGTAACACGGTACCTGAAGAAGCATCCGGATCTGATGACCATGTACCTCAAAGCCACCTGGGATGCAGCCGGCAATGAAACCGAAATGCCGCAAGGTTACACGGAGGAAATGCGGGAAGCTATCAGTACGCAACTCTCAAAACAGGCGCGCATTGTCCGCTTCCGCTGGTTATCTGCTGCCGCTTCTTTGTTGATAGTGGCAATGGCAGGCTGGTTATTGACCAGACAAACTAAAATGCCTGCACAGGAATTGGCGAAAGCAGGTAAACAACCGGCTGCAACAACATCCTGGAAGCAACACGATAACCATTCTGCCAGAGTGTACCAGCTGAAACTTCAGGATGGTTCAATGGTGAAGCTGTCTCCCAAATCCAGTATAAAATATGAAGACCCTTTCGGGCAGCATGGCCATCGCAATATTTACATGAAAGGGACTGCAGAATTTGATGTGATCCATCACAAAGGAAAACCTTTCACTGTACATACAAAGCTGTTTACAACTACAGTTCTCGGTACCTGCTTCAAAGTGTCGGAGTCGGCAAAAACAAGCAACGTAAGACTGTTTCATGGAAAGGTGATCATAAAGCCGCAGCAACCGAAATTGAAAGGCTGGAAAAAAGATATAGTCTTGTCGCCAGGCCATGAGATGAAATACAGCCTTGAAGAGGGAGTTGTTTCCGTGAATCATTTCATTGTTTCAGGAAAGCAGGCGTCCCTGCTGCCGGAAATTCAGACAGATTCCAGCACGCACGCAGAAACGATCGTATTCAACAATACCCCCCTGCTGGTAGTAATGAAAAGACTGACCTCTAAATATAATGCACCGATATACTATGAAGAAGAGGAGCTGAAAGGTAAATTCTTTTCGGGTGAAGTTCTTAAAAGCGACTCCTTATCCGTATTACTGAAAGTGATTACAAATATGAATGGCTTACAGGTTATTCAAAAGGATGACGGGTATTTAATCACACCATCTAAATAAACATACAGATACCGTAATAATGGTTTGACTGCTGCAAAACAGCGGACCGGTTATCCTTTGTGTACACGACAACAATAAAAAATATGCAATCAACAATGAAAAGAAGGCGAATTGGCATACTCTGTTTGTGGGGTTTGTTCCTTTTATTATTCAATGTAACATCCTTTGCACAGGAAACGGTATCCGTAAGCGGCACCGTTGTTACTGAGAAAGGAGAAGTGCTGCAGGCTGTGTCCGTTGTAGCTACACGCAAATCAGACAACAAGCGGATGGGTACTGCCATTACAGACGAAAAGGGGATTTTCACCTTCTCCCAGCTGAAGATGGGAGAAACCTATGATTTCACTTTCTCTTCCATTGGATATGAAACCAATTTCTACAAAGGATTCGTAGTGAAGCAGGCTGGTAAATCGAATACCCTGCTGATTCGCTTGAAAAGCAAAAGCAGTGACCTGAATGAAGTGGTTGTTACCGCCCTGGGAATCAAAAAATCCCAGCGTTCACTTGGTTATGCACTTACAAAAGTGGATAGTAATCAGCTCACCGATGCACAGAGCCTTAACTGGATGGATGCCCTTTCCGGTAAGGTTGCCGGTCTGAACCTGGTGCGCTCCGGCTCCGGCCCTGCCGCTACCAGTAAGATCATCCTTCGCGGTGAGAACAATCTTACAGGCGATAACGAAGCCCTGATTGTAATTGATGGTGTGGTGGTGAACAATGGTAGCGGCAAACGTTCTGCCAACAGTAGTGACCTGGTGTATGCAACCAATTCTGACAACCTGCCTGCAGACTACGGCAGTGCTGTAAATGATATCAACCCGCAGGATATTGAAAGTGTGTCAGTACTGAAAGGGCCTGCAGCTGCTGCCCTCTACGGTCAGCGTGCGGCCAACGGTGCTGTGATCATCACTACCAAATCCGCCACACAGAAAAGGAAAGGCCATTTCAACGTGCGTTATTCAATGAACGGAAGCATCGAAGAGGCAAACAGGTTTCCTGACATGCAATATGAGTATGGTCAGGGGCTTGGCGGCGCTCTTTATTATTCTTACGGTGGTACGGAGGATGGCGCCAGCACCAGCGGCACCAGCTCTGCATACGGACCAAAATTCGATGGACAGCAATTCTTCCAGTACGATCCCGTTCGCCAGGCTGTAGGCTTGAAACGGACTACCTGGCAGGCTTACGATAATATCAACGACTTCTGGGACCGCGGCCGGGACCTCAGGAATAACCTGAGCATCGATGGAAAGCTCGGAAGCACCGGTGTCCGCATCACCCTGGGCTCTGAAAACAATAAATGGATCGTTCCGAATACAGGGTTCCTGCGTCAGAACATCGGCCTCTCTACCAATACCGATGTAACGAAGAAATTCAAGATCTCCACTAAAGTAAACTATGGTTTCAGGAACAGCGACAACCTGCCTGCTGCAGGTTATGGCAACCAATCGCTGATGTACTGGTACATTTTCTGGCAACCAAGCGCTGACCATAACTGGCTCAGGAACTATTGGGCTGGCGGCCCCGGCAGCACATACGACAGCCTTTACAAACATATCCGTTATCCGTTCTCTTCTTTTCCTGAAAATCCATACGCTATCGTGAATGAGTTCCTGAATAAAACAAGAAGGAACAATATTACCGGTAACGTTACACTGAACTACCAGCTTACCAAAGAGCTGAGTGTGATGCTGCGCGGTAACTACGACTGGATGAACGACAAACGTGAACAGGACAGGCCTTATGATGCCGGTACGCGTTTGCCTAAAGGTTCTGTAAGAAGACAGAATATCTACTCCAGGGAAAAGAGCTACGACTTCATGGCCAAATATTTCAAAGACCTGAACCGTGATATGAAATTGGGCATCACCATTGGTGGCAGCCAGTTGAAGAACGAGTACGATAAGACGGATGTAAGGAACGATGGTTTACACCTTCCCGGAATTTATACACTGGAGAATAGTGAATACGGACTTGTTTATTTCCCCGATACCAGCCGTTATCAGATCAACAGTATCTACGGCGTTATTAACTACAGCTATAAGAATTATCTCTTTGCTGAGCTTACGGCACGCCAGGACTGGAGCAGCGTACTGGCTTCGCCAAAACGAAATAACGCTGTAGGATTTGCTTATCCTTCTATCAACACCGGTTTTGTGTTGTCTGAAGTTACAGAGCTTCCTTCCGTGATCAACTATGCAAAACTGAGAGCGTCATTCGCCATGGTAGGTAGTTCTTCTACGGTGCCATACAGAACCGCTTATACATACCCGGTAGCAAATGGTGGAATCTATCCTGACAGTGCGCTTGTCAGCCCCACTACCCTTCCAAATCCCAACTTAAAACCATTGCTGACCACTACCTATGAATTCGGTACGGAAATCCAGTTCTTCAATGGCAAGATAGCGTTGGACGTAACTGCATATTTCGGAAATACCAGGAACCAGATCTTCACAAGAACGGTGGACGCTTCTTCCGGTTACAGTTCAGCCCTGATCAATGCGGGTAAAGTAAGGAACAACGGTGTGGAAGTTTCCATTAATGCCAAACCTGTTGTAAGCAGAACCGGCTTCAACTGGAGCACTTTCGGAACCTTTGCTTTCAACGAGAACAAGATCCTGTCGATGCCTGACAGCGCAGTATTGCTGAGAGCAGGCCAGATCGCCAGCGGCCAGATCGTTGCATCAGTAGGTGGCAGCATGGGAGATCTTTATGGTCTTGGTTATATGCGAAGTCCTGATGGACAGGTAGTATATGATCCTGCTACCGGTTTCCCAAGGATCACGGACAGCATCATTTATCTTGGCAACACAACTCCCAAATACAAGTTCAGTTTTGGTAACAAATTCCAGTACAAAGGATTTACATTAAATGTACTGTTCGATGCACAGGTTGGCGCTGTGGCATATTCCCTCACGCATTACAAACTGGCGGAACAGGGTAAGCTGAAATCAACGCTGCCAGGCAGGTACAATGGCATCATCGGTAATGGTGTTGTTCAAAACCCTGATGGTTCTTATCGTAAGAATGATGTGGTGGCTACTGATATCGATCAGTACTATCAATACAGTCTGGGCAGTTACAATGCAGAAGGAAGCACCTTCAGCACAGACTTCCTGAAATTCCGCGAAGCCAATCTGAGCTACAAATTCAAACCTAAATTCCTGAAGAAGGTTGGTCTGACCTCTGCAAGCATCGGTATATACGGACGTGACCTGTTCATCTGGAGCCCATGGCCGGTTTTCGATCCTGAGTTCGGTACATTGAGCGGTTCCGATGTGGTGAGAGGTTTTGAAGTGGGACAGTTCCCTTCTACCCGCAGCATGGGTTTCAATTTGTCAATCGGATTCTAAAAAAGCTGATCAATCATAAAAGAAAAGAGATGAGAAAGCAATTAATGATAGCATGTATTGGTTTGATGACAGTGCCGGCATTCCATTCATGCAACAAAGGATTTGAAGAGTTGAATACTGATCCTGTCAACATCCTGGAAACAACATCTGACAAGCTGCTGGCTCCCGCCCTGGTGAACTCCATCTGGCCCGGCATGAGCCGTAACAGGAGCTTCAACAATGAACTGATGCAGGTCACCGTTTCGCAGAGCGATGGTGATAATACCGTGTTCAGGTATGCATTCAGAACCAGCATGTCTGATTATTTATGGAATGCCTGGTTTGTACAGCTCACCAATTTCAAGCAGGTGGACAGCCTGGCACGTACCGCCAAAACGCCTAATACTTCTTACCAGGGTATCGGAAAGATCGGCAAAGCCTGGTTGTTCTCCAACCTGACAGATATCTATGGAGATATTCCTTACTTCCAGGCGCTGCAAGGTGATCAGGGTAATGTGATCCCTGCATTCGACAGGCAGAAAGAAATTTACCTTGATCTGTTCAAGCAACTGGAAGAAGCCAACACGCTGCTTGCAAATGGCAGTGCGATCGTTTTATCCAGTGATCCGCTGTATAAAGGAGATATATCCAAATGGAGAAAGTTTGGTAACTCATTATACCTGCGCCTGCTGATGCGGATCTCCGGTAAAGCGGAGGTGCATCAGCAATGCATCGATAAGATCAGACAGATAGTGGAAAATCCTGCTGACTATCCGATCTTCCAGAACAATGCCGACTGTGCAAGATTACAGTGGACCGGCGGAACCAGCACTACCGATCCTTATACCTCACCATTCGTGAACGGTGTGCGCGCACAGGATTTCCGCGGACCGGCACTCTGCAGCTTCTTCCTGGATCACCTGATCACCTGGTCGGATCCCCGTTATGTTTCTTCCACGCCCTATGGATCCGGCAGCATCGGAAGACTGGGCATTTCTCAGGCCAGCGGCGGTGGATGGTATGGTGTGAAAAGCGGTTATATTCCCGGCAGAGGTGATGTGAAAGGATGTTATTTCCAGAGCTACGATAATACTTCTACAGGAGGTACATTGTCATTGCAGCAGAACACCCAGACCGGTATCATCATGCAGTATTCCGAAGTACAGTTCATCCTGGCTGAAGCTGCTGCAAAGGGATGGATCACCGGAGATGCAAAAACGTATTTCTACCAGGGCATGGCATCTGCTATCAATTACTGGGTGCCCAACTTCAACGAAAGCATTACCCACGCCAACTTCACAACGCATCTTGCAAACCTGGAAGCTTCCGGTATTATATGGGATGATAATCTTACCCTGGAGGCTAAAATGGAATTGATCCATTTACAGAAATACTATGCACTCTTCATGACCGATCTGCAACAGTGGTTCGAACACAGGCGTACAGGACTTCCTGTTTTGCCCAAAGGGCCGGGCCTGATGAACGGAGGTGTAATGCCAGCCCGCCTGGTATATCCTGTTTATGTGCAGGCTGCCAACCCGGTGAACTATAAAGCAGCTGTAGCAGTGCAGGGACCCGATGAAATCTTTACCAATGTATGGTGGCAGAAACCTTAATGTGGTCAACTAAAAAATCATTACAATGAAACGCATGTTATATATTTTTTCCATCGCCGGCATCATTGCTGCCACTGGAAGTTGCAATAAAGATCCTTATGAAAATTACCCGGGAGGTGATCCTTACGAAGTGGTATCTATCCTGGATGTTCGTCCGCTTTACAAAGGAACGGACATGGTTCTTACAAAAGAAAACCTGTACGGCGGTACCAAACTCGGGGCTGTGGTGATCTCCGATCATACTGCGGGTAACCTTCCCAAAGGCCTGCTGCTGGTGCAGGACAGCCGACGTCTCAGCACCCTGAGAGGTATTGCCATCGAGCTGGCTTCTGCTGCCAGTTACAAGCCGGGCGATTCTGTGGTGGTGGAAATTACCAACAGCACATTGACCCGTAAGAATGGTATCCTTACCATCACCGGTCTGACCGATGCAAATATCCGTGCAGCGGGTAAAGGTATGGTGAACATCAATCCGGTTACCATCGCTCAGCTGCAGGCAAAGCCCAATGATTATGAAAGCTCTCTCTGTCTGCTGAATAAATCAAGCTTCAACCCTGCCCCGAAGCCAGGTGAGGTGATCAGTGGAGCCAAAAAGATCAATGATGGTTTCGGTGATATGATCCTGTATACGGATCCCGCTGTAAGTTATGCCAACAATGCTCCTTACGGTCTGGCTGCTTATGTTGGGATCCCTCTCCCTACTGCTGAAGGTGTGCTGCAATTCAGAACGAGAGAAGGTGATGATATCGTGAATATGGGCTCTTCTGCGCAGGACTTGCTGATCTCAGGTATTCAGCACGATCCGAAAGGTGGAGACGGTGGACAGGAATATGTACAGATGCTGGCAACAAAGGATATCGATTTTTCCGTTACTCCATATTGTATTGTGTTCTCCGTGAATTCCGGTAATGCCAGTTCCGCCACCCCGCTGGATAAAGGATGGGCTTCAGGTGGACAGCGGACTATCAAATATGATATCACAACAGGCGGTGTGCAGAAAGGACAATTCTTTTATTTTGGGTTCCAGGGAAAGAAGATCAATGGTTCAGCAGGTACATATTCTTTCCCTGCCGGTACAAACTGGTATCAGAAAACCTATGTTACCACCGGCAATAACCCTGTCACAGGCAGTACGCTGCCAAATATTGGCGATGGTGGCCTGGCCCGTACATCTGAGTTCGGTACATCCGGTCCTTTCCCCAATAACGGAAACATGTGTGGTGTAGCGATTTTCAAAGGCACTACTGTTGTTGAATCAACTGTTCCTGAAGATGTACTATTTATTTCCACCGGTGGAGCCGCAACTATTTTTGATCCTACAAAAGATCCGGTCTGGGGTTACAGGATCTGTAATAACGACTGGTACTCCATGTACTCCGTGAGTATCGATCCTGTTACGTACAAGCCTGTGGTAGTGCCATATCTGCATTACCGTTCCAATGGCAATACCAACAATATGCCTTATGCAATAACGGATAAATATCCGGCAGTGCCTACAGATGCAGGATTGTACAATATGATGGGGGGGGTGTATAATGTTACGCTGGGCAGATGGACAACAGCGAGGAAACAGGTGGTGGTGGAGTTGATCCAGACCAGTGCCACTATTGATACGCTGGAGAAGCACCCGGCTGTGACGAGATTGGTGGATTGATCAATATTTTTGATCAGCCTGTATAATATTATTGCTTTTTGAAGATGCTGAAGGTGCAGATTATGTGGTAACTGTTTACGATTCACTAGATTTATGGCAGGATCCTGAAGTCATAGATGTAATACAACTGTCAGTCAGAGCCTGATATATTTTTCCCGGTTACAAAATGCAAAAAGGCGGCAAATGCCGCCCTTTTACTTCTTTCAAACATCGATAAAAAAATACAAGAGAAACGAACTGTTATTTGGACTGTTTGATCAGCTCCATGGTAAAGCTGACCTCAGGATCCTGTGATTGTTGCATGTAAGAGATGAATTTGTCCATCGGCACTTCTTTGTCGGGCATGATACCACGACCATTATCCTTCTGTGAATTGAAGAAATACAATTCTGACATAGGAACTGTAAGTACTGATTTTGTTTTAGGCAACTGGTAGGTCAGGAACCATGCTGCTGTGGTAGCATGTTCGCCGCTGCCGGTTTCTTTGCCTATAACAAGACCGCGTTTGTTCTTCTGAACCAGTGATGCAAAATAAGTGGCTGCAGATACGGTACCGCCTCCGGCAAGCACGTAAATATTTCCTTTGAATGCATCCTTGTCAGGAGGGAAATTTTCCAGTTGCCCTTCTTTGAGACGGGCGTTACCCACGTAGAAGCCGGTAGCACTGTCAAGGTCAAAACGCTGATACAGGAATTGCTTGTTGTTGCGGATATCTTCATCGCTCATCTTTCTACCCTGTGTGGTAGCATGCTCCGCATAAAAAACGTCAATGTTTTTCGTTCTGTAGTTATATACGTTCTGGAATGCTTTGGGAGCCATGAAAGAGAAGAGCAATGCAGAGATAGCAGGATTGCCACCACCATTATTACGGATATCGATGATCACATTCTTATAGCCGCGTTTGTTCACTTCCTTGAAGAAAGCACTGAACTCTTTGTATGCATAAGCTTCCTGCAGGTTGAAAGAGTTCACCGTGAGCGTACCTGTCTGGTTAGCGTCGTCATAACTTCCATAGATCCAGTAAGAGCGGGCCAGCACGTTCACAGGCATTACAGCCTGATTGCTGGCATGTACTCCGGCACCGGGTTTCAGAGAAGCTACAGTGATCTTTTTAGGGGTTTTACTTTTGGGGTCAGCATACTCCAGGTCATAGCTGGCTGCATTGTTGTTACGCAGACTGAAAGTGGTCTGGAAGTTTCCGAACACCCTGTCTGTTCCGGTGGTGATGAAACCATCGCTGTAAGCAACCGAGCTGAGAGATTCAATGATCTCTTTTGCAGACTGCTTGTTGATGCTCAGGATCTCAGTTCCGAAAGGCAGTTCAGCGCCCTTGATATTCACCAGGATCTTTCCTTTTTCAATCACAACCGGAAAAGGGAAGAAATTCAGGTGACTGATCATGTCGCGGTTATTATCAGCAGAGAACTGCAGATTTGTATGCACGTCCCTTACCAGCTGAATCGGAGAATACTGGATTACAGAGAACACATTATCCTGTTTTTCCGCGAGCTTGATCAGGGAATCCACTTTCCTGTCGAAATCCGCAGAATCGATGAACTTGAATGGATTGGGATGCTGTTTTTTGAGGATGTCCATTGCGAGACGGTAATCGGAAATGATATCGTCCTTTTTTAGGTCCGGCAACTCTTTTACCTGGGCTGTACTATTCAGGCAATAAGCTGCCAGCATGGCTGTGAGGCCAGTTTTGGAAATAAAATTCATAGCAATACTAATTGTGGGAGTTTTTGTTTTTCTGTTTAGTCTGGCTTACTTTTTTTTACCGTTGGTGAAAGATTAGTTTGAAAGTGCTGCAATATACGATGTGGTTCGTACATCTGGCAAATATAAAGACGTTAAAATGAAGCAAAATGGTGAGCCAGGGTGAAGAAGATTATGGAAATTAACAAAAGATAATTCGTGTGGATAGTACGCATCGCGGACGTTGCTCGTGAGATTTTATTCTCAGTTGTCAGCATATTTCTTGTACAGTTTTGGAACAATCCCAGGCAATTCTTCTTCTGACTGCCATTCCTTTCCAGTAATACTGACGTTGGTATCATAAAACAGCCCCAATCTGCTCGCATTGTATCTTGGAAATGTGGTATCGGAAGATGGGTCTTTCTTTGTCACAATTTCGTATGCCCTGTCCGACATAGAAATCAGTTCTTCAAACTCAGCGTTTGGAAGACCCTGATATTCAGGAATATCAAAAATAGCGAGATGGTCAGCGTTTTTCAATGTAGCATAATAATTTTGCTGACCTAATGAGATCAGCCAACATCTGAAATAATAAAAACCATCGTCAGTTGAACCGCCCATGATAGTGGTGGCTGCGGCAAAGTTTTCCCAGGTACTGCACTGTCTATTCATTTGCTGGAAAATGATTTCAAATTGCTGGATCTGGTCAGGAGTTAGTTTGATCATTTGCTCAAGTATAGCTTTTTCCCTTACTGAATTATCCAGCCCTCCTATTTTAAAAGCGTAATCCATGATGTTCCAGAAATGAGCTGTATCCATTTTCTGATCTTTACTGAGGATTGTTTGTAGATTGCTGGTCTTACTACTGGTGGAACTGCCTGACTGTCCACAGGAGACTCCTAAAACGGTCATTGCAAATACAATACTTTTTTTTAACATCATAAATTAGCCTTGTTTTCAGCTCAAATATGAGGTTTACTTATCAAAGTAAGAAATTACAATGCGCAGCCCCAGGTAATTGAACGGGGCTATACACTCTAATATTAAAATTTACTGATGCTCAGATTAATGCTTATTCCAATCCCAGACTTTTTAAATAAGCCTTGTTATCCGACTTCCTTCCCAGGAATTCATCCACCGCTTCCACAATATCCCGCTGCGTTCCATTGGCGAGGATCAGCTCCCGGTAACGCTTTCCTGTTGCAGGATCCAACAGTCCATTCTTTTCAAATATGCTGAACATATCCTGCGCATAGACCTCTGACCAGAGATAGCCATACATGTAAACCGGATGTGTGTTGATATGGATCCAGCTGGCCTGTTGATGAGTGCCAGCCACGTATAGCCCAGGGAACCCGATCTGCTGATCGATATCCTGCCAGAGCTTATCTGTGTTTACTGGTGCCGCAGGATCATACTTATCATACAGGTTCATATCATAAAAGCAACGCCTGAGCTGGATCATTGCTCCATAACCAGAACTGAGGTTCTTTGCTTTCTGCATCTTATCGAACAAATCTTTCGGCAGCTTCTCTCCTGTTTTATAGTGCCTGGAAATTGAAGATAGCATCTCATAATCCCATAACCAGTTCTCGAACATCTGCGACATGGCCTCTCCGAAGTCATCTTTTGAATTGAACTGAGAAGAAAATTCACCATGCCAGGCCATCGAATTCATGATATGTCCGAATTCATGGAACATCGTGTTCAACTCCTGCAGGCTGAGCAAGGAAGGCTGCGTTTTGGTTGGCCTGCTGAAATTTCCCAGCAGCATTGCCACCGGAATTTCATAACCCTTATCCGTTGCCCTTCCCGGCACCATGGGGATGCCATAGAACCAGGTTTCTTTATTGGGTCTTGGATAGAGATCCATGTAAAAGCGGCCTTTCAGTTTATTGTCTTCATATACTTCATACATATCAACTTCCTTATCCCACACAGAAGGATCTTTTACTTTTCTGAACTCAAGACCAAGCAGTGTCTGATACATATTGAGCATCCCTTTCAGGCAATCTTCCATGGGGAAGTAATCCTTCAGTCCTTCGTAATCCACCTGGTACTTCGTTTTCAGCAGCTGGTTCTTATAGTAACCGATATCCCAGGGGTTCAACTGAACATTGCTTGCAGTTTTCAGATCTGTCTTTTTCAGTTCTTCCAGTTCTTTGTAATCAGCCTTTGCCTTCCCTTCCACCGTTGTTTTCAGGTTGTTCAGAAAAGCCCAGACCGTCTGTGGATCTTTCGCCATTTTGGGCACCAGGTTGTAAGCCGCAAAAGAATTGTATCCCATTATTTTCGCCAGCTCATAGCGCTTCTTCACCAGGCTGTCCAGGATGCGAAGGTTTTTATCGGCGGCGATATTATAGAACTTCATGTAGAATGCCTTCCTGGATTCTTCCTCGATAGCGCTGCTCATGAAGGTTTCGCGGGTAGCGCCGCTTACCGGGATCTCATACTTCCCTTCACTTACTTTGTAATTGTTTTTGAAATCAGCCGGTAATCCTGCTGTTGATTTCTCATCGAGCGTGAGAGTGACTTTTGCAGCATTCATATTACTTGAAAAGTCTGCCGAAAGGTTGTTGATCTCTTTTGTGAGCGCCTGGAAACGTTGCAGGTCTGCTGGTTTCAGATTAACGCCTGAACGCTCGAAACGCTGGATCATATCATCCACCATCAGTTTCCTGTGCCCTGCCAGTGCATTGTATGCGCCGGATGATTTGAATCCGGTCATCTTAGCATATACGGCGCTGTCAGAACTGATACTGGTGGTCATGGAATCCAGTTCCTGGTAAGCGGAGTATCCGTTGGCCCTGGTAGCGGAATCGTTCGACACCCAGAATAAAGTGTAGCAATTGGTGCTGGCGATGTAGAGCCTGTTGTAGACATCGTCCATGGCGCCAAATACATTATCGAAAGTTACGGAGGGCTGTTTTTTTAAGGTGGCCAGCAAAGTTTCCACACCGGCAAGCGTTTGCCTGGCATAATCCTTCGGATGTTCCGAAGTTACTTTGGCAAAGTCAACAGGTACATTCAACTCCGCCATTAATGGGTTTGAGTTTTTCTTTCCGGCCGGTTGGGAGCAGCCCGTAATTATTGCGAGAATATAGACTGGTAATCCATTCTTTAAAAACATGTGCACGGTTGTTTTTGGTTAAGGGGATAAGATACAACAAACGAGTCACATTTATTTAATTGTGATTGGTAGTCTGTTGTTGTTTAAATAAGAAGGCCCTGTTCCGTCGAACAGGGCCGTACCGCCAAACTGCATGATGGCGTGATTGCTATACCCGAGAATCATCAAGGTTTTTTATCCCACCAGAGTTTGGTGCCGGGGTTGTCCGGCCCGCCCAGGGTGGCGACAGCTTTATCGTATCCGGCTTTATTGCTGTTCTTGAATTTAGAAGGAATCGGCAGGCGCTCGATGAAAGAGGTCACCTGACCATTACTGTTATTCACTACAACGGGGAACAGTTTAGGATAACCGGTGCGGCGGAACTCGCTCCAGGCTTCCTGACCGTCAGGATACAACGCCAGCCATTTCTGGGTGATGATCCTTTCCAGTTTTTCTTCTGTTCCGCCTGCTGCATTCCATTTGATGGTGATGGTGCTCAGGTTGGCATTGCCTGCGGGAACGTTGTTGGCGCCCGCCACCTGTGCTTTGGGATCAACATATGGAGCGGCTTTGCTTACAGCGTCTGCTTTGTATGCGGTGGCATCACCTGCACCCCATTCTTCGAAGGAGCGGTCGATGCCGGTTTCATAGTTCACCTGGATATCACCTGCATTGGCCCAGTTTCTCAACGCCGCTTCGGCTTTCAGGAAATAAGCTTCAGCAGCTGTTGCGATCTTAGCCTTGCCGCTACCCTTCTCAAAATAATCGCTGCTTGCTGCTTTGGCGATGGGCTTGGAATAACCTTCGTAACGGGCTTTTGCATCGATGGCCACACCATTGCGGATACCGATGTATTGTCCGGCTACGGCTGCATCTGATGCCGGTGCCATCAGTTTGGTGATCCTTGGATCGTTGTAACCATTGAGGAAACTGCCGAGCGGAGCGCCTGCGCGGATATCACCCCAGTCATTGATGATAACACCGATGGGACTTTCAGTGCCGTAATTCACCAATGCATTCTGGCTAACCGTTTCCAGCAGTCCGCCATTGGCAGGATCCAATGCTTTTTCGCCTTCTGTTTTAGCCGTGCCTGCATCTGCATATGCCAGGCGGAGCGCCAGGCGCAATCTCAATGTATTGGCCAGCCTCGTCCATTTAGCAGGATCGCCGCCATAGATCATATCAGCATTCTTGAAAGCAGTACCTACTTTTTTGGTGCCAGCCACATAAGGTTTCAGGTTGGCTACTGCCAGATCAAGATCGGCAAAGAAAGCCTTGTAAGCATCCTGCTGTGAATCATAGTCAACAGAGAGGTCTGCATTGGGCTTGCCGAATTTGCTGTAGATCACGGGGCCGAAGATATCAGCTGCCTTATGCATCTCAATTACGTTCAGGATCTTCGACATGGCCGTTGCATCGGACAGGTCGGCAGAAGTATATTGCGATTTGAATTTTTCAAAGTCGGCAGTAGCCTGCATCACACCATCATAAGCGATGTTGAGGATCCATTCGTTCCATCCATCCATCATAAAATAGTTCCCATTGTTATTACCTCCGTTGAATGGCGTGGGGCTCATCATGTAACCACTGTAGATGTCTGAGTTGAGGTTCTGCTGTAACTGGTACTGCCAGTTGATATAACAGACCAGGTTACGCTGCGCATTCTGCAGTGGCAGGATCACTGCCTGGAAGTCTGCCAGGAATACATCCGGCTTTACACCTGCAGGGTTGGTATTGGTGTCCTGGAAATCTTTGGAGCAACCCGTTTCCAGCAGGGCTACTACAGCACAGGCAGCGGTAAGTTTATATAGTGATGTTTTCAACATAGTTAAATCGGTTTAAGCATTAATTAAAACGTGCATTTCAGGCTGAGACCAAAGCTTCTGTAAGCAGGCAGGCCAAATGCATCGATGCCTACGCCACCCGCATTTACACCGGCAACCTGCTCGGGATCAAATGGAGCATCTTTCTTAAAGAAGAACAGGTTGTTGCCAATGGCGGACACCCTCAGGTCTTTCACCACTTTGCTGTTCAATGGGATCAGGTAACTGATAGAGAACTCACGCAGCCTGATGGCCGTTGCGCTGTAGCTGTAAGCCGCACCAGCCGGGGTTTTGCCGCCAATATACTGATAGTAGGTTTTGGCGTCAACGGTTCCGCTCCAGGCTTTGCCGGTTTCATCCACCGCGTTATTGATAGTAACTGTATTGTTGTTGTTCCTGGCATCTGCTGTTCTCTGGCTTACACCCAGCTGATCAAGATAGCCCTGTGTAATGCTCAATACCTTACCGCCGAACTTACCATCTATCAGTATGCCGATAGTGAAACGGTCATAAGTGAATGTGTTGTTCCAACCTGCGATCAGTTTGGGATTGGGGTTGCCGATCAGACTGTCAACAAATAATGGCAGGTGCGTGGTGGCATTTACAATAGTACGGCCCTGTGCATCGGTCTGGAAAGTACGGCCGTAAAGATCGCCGAAAGTTCCACCCTGTGACAGCATGGTGTAACCACCGCTGGCGCCCAGTGTATACCTGGTGTTCTTATCCACTCCTTTCACAATGGAAGCATCGAACAACTCAACAATGGTGTTCTTGTTGTGCGACATGTTCAGCGTGGTGGTCCAGGTAACTTTCTTTGTGTTGATCACTTTATAGGAAAGAGAGCCCTCGATACCTGTATTGCGGATATTACCTGCGTTGATATCAGACCTGGTGCTTGTGCCCACCAGCAGGGAGATACCACTGAAGTATTGGTTGGTTGTGTTTGATCTGTAATAAGTGAGGTCCAGTGAGAGCCTGCTTTGCAGGAATGACCATTGTGTTCCTATTTCAAAGGATTTGTTCTTCTCCGGTTTCAGTTGCAGTCCGGGTACAGTAGTAACAGGGTTGCTGTTCGGAGGATTGGCAATACCACCCATATTGAATGTGTAGAGCGGATAAGTGCTGAATGGAGCCACGTCGTTACCTACAACGGCGTAGGATACACGAAGTTTGGCAAAATTGATCGCTGACGGCATGCGCAGGATATCACTCAGCACGGCGCTTACACCGGCAGAGAAGTAGTTGTATCCTTTTGTTTCAGTGGGTGTGTAGGCCAGCGTTGAAGACCAGTCGTTACGATCACTGAAATCAAGGAACAGTTTATTCTGGTAGTTGAGCT
>NZ_JBQCGW010000095.1:0-7231 GCF_051955275.1 Pseudobacter sp.
GAACAGTTCAGGCAAAACCTATCTCGCAAACGATCACTCCATTGGTGCAGGCAAAGTGCGCCAGCTGCGAAGGAGAAGAAGAAAAGAAGCTGCAACAGAAAGGAGATAGCGGAGGCGACTGGAATAAACTGCCGGTAGCGGAAGAACCGGAGGAGAAAGAAGAAATTCAAACGAAGGCGGATGCTACGGTGCAAGCCTGTGCCTGTGAAGAAAAGGAAGAGCCTGTGCAGATGAAAGTGGAAACTTCCGTTCAGGCGAAAGCAGATAATACTGTTCAGGCGTGTGCGGCCTGTGATGCAAAAGAAGAAGAGCTGCAGCGGAAACCTGGGTTTGAGAGCGAAGAAGAAAGGGTGCAGGCTTGCGCTTGTGAAGAAAAGGAAGAGCCTGTGCGGATGAAAGTGGAAACTTCCATTCAGACGAAAGCAGAAAATGCAGTTCAGTCCTGTTCAGCTTGCGATGCCAAAGAAGAAAATGTTCAGCGGAAAGAAAGCATTGGCTCCCCCTCAACTGATGTTGAAGGTTCCCTCAACCAATCGAAAGGTGGAGGTTCTTCCATGTCCCCTCAGCTTCGTCAGGGTATGGAATCTGCATTTGGAGCGGATTTCAGCGGCGTAAAAATCCACACGGGAAACACTGCTGTTGAAATGAGCAAGAGCCTGAATGCTCAGGCCTTCACGCATGGCAATGATATTTATTTCAACTCCAATAAGTTTAGTCCTGATACCAACCAGGGTCAGAAATTATTAGCGCATGAGCTCACGCATACCATCCAGCAGGGAAGCTCAAGCGCTGTAGTAAATCGTTCTTCTCTTGTTCAACGGGATTGCGAAACGCCGGAAGAGAGCCCGCCAGCGGCGGCGGCTGAAGAAGCTTCCACAACCATCGATCACGCACCTTGTGCTGTTACCAATCCGCCTGCCGAAGAGCCACCGGAAGGAACTGAAGAGCCCAGCGAAGAAGAAAGGCCGGCAGCGGTTGAAGCGAATGAAGGCGCTCCTGTGGGTGAAAGACAGGCAAATGCCCCTGCGGCAGATGCGAATGCGCCTGACCGTGAGGAAGGTGTTGCGGAAGGTGCTTCGGAAGAAGCACCAGCACAGGATCCATGTGCCTTGCGGGAGGCTGCGGCAGGTGGCGGGGCTGGCGGTGCGGCAGCAGCCGGCGGGTCAACAGGCGCTGTGGCTGGAGGGTCTGGTGCTACTGGCGGCAGTGCGGCGGCAGGTGGAGCGAGAGCAGGATCTGGTGGCGGCGCTGGATCAACAGGCGCAGGCAGTGCCACCGGATCAGGAAGAAGCAGTGCTTCCGAAGGAGGAACCGGAACCACAGCAGCAGGTGGTGGAGCAGGAGCATCGACTTCAGGCGCAGGCAGTGCCGCGGCCGGAAGTGCTGGCGCCGGAAGATCATCATCAGCCGGCCGCAATGAAGAAGGTGGCAACCCTGAAACAGGCTTCCTCTCAGCTGTGATTGCAAGAGGTATTTCTTCCAACATTGTAGCCGAAGGCCTGGGAGAAGCCGCCAGCCCTGAACTACAAACCAGCAGGGATGAACAGTTCGGAGAAGAAAGCAATGCCTTGCTCACCCTGGATACAACCAGAAATTCTGTACTCAATCTCACCAATGCCGGAACGGGTTTTATGCCTGTTCCCGTAGATAGCTCGCAGAGCAAAGAAATGCGGGAGGCCACGGTTCGCCGTCATGCCCGGTCATCTATCCAGGCAAATGAATTCCTGCGGAATGCAGGCGCTCAACTGGAAGACCTGATCACGCGAGCGCAGGACTCAGCCGCTGACCTTCAACAAAAAAGAATTGCCGACAGGGCACAGCTGGAAGCAGATATCCAGAGCCGCCGCGATGAAACGCGTGGCGCCTATTCCGCCATGCGCGGCCGCGCCAACGCCCGCGCTGCTGCCACCCAACTGGTGATCGATGCGCGTTATGCGCAAACCGTAGTACAGATTGAAGTGAAAGCCGTGATGAGCAACCTTCTGCTCATGATATCCAATATCGGGGCTGTTTCACAACTGGCCACTGCAAAAGTGAACCAGCTCACTGCCCTTGATGGTGTTTACAATACTGCCTATAATAATCTCAAGGCAGTTGGCGTAGAAGTTGGGCAGGATGCTGAAAGTCGTGCTGCGCAACACTCCCGGGCCTACCAGAATGCAGATGGCGTGCAGGATCCGGAAATAGTAAGCCGTGTTCGCAACAGAGAAAAGGATGGTTTCTGGGATGGCTATCTTACGTACAACCGTTACAAAGCACGTGCAGAGTCTGCTACCGAAGTAGGCAAGCAGTACAAAGAGGGCATGGAGAAAGAAGGTCAGAAGCAGGCCGACAATATGATGTGCGGTAAATCGGTAGACCTGGAAGTTGTGAACTCCATTTCCGATTCAGGGTCCAGCACACTGCAATGCACATACGATAACGCTAAAGATAATATTCAGCTGCAACGTCAGGCAGCACTTGCACAGGCACTGGTAACAAAACAGGAACTGGGCAATGCGGTGCAGTCTTCATTACAAGCGACCATCATTCAGCTGAGAGAGCGGGAAGCTTCCAATCTGCAACTCATCAATGACTATGGTATCCGTCAGGCCATGGCCATCGAGCGGGATACCGCCACCAGCATTTCTTCGATGCTTAAGGGCGTGAACCAGGCTGCAACACATCTTTCCGGGATACTCAACCAGTTCAGTTTGCAGGTGAAAACCACTGATGCGCCGGATCCTCTGGTGCTTACAGACAAATTGCGTGTACTGCAATCGCAGTTCAGCCTCGCACTTACCGGGGCAGGTAGTGCCATGGATACTGCCAACAACAGTTCGGCCAATATCCTGTCTACCGGGCTCGCTCATACGCAAGCGGCCATTCAGCAATTATCTGCAGATGGTATCAGTGGCGGATGGGAGTTGGCGTCAGGATTCAGCAGCACCATGACTTCCATGGTCAGCAGTACTGGAACTGTGTTTGATGAGCTCTGGACCAATCTCAGCACTGCCATGCAGGCCACCACCGATCAGGGCGTTGCCCAGATCAATGGAGTGGTAACTGCCATCACCGGTCTGTACACACAGATGAATGCTAATCTCACTGCCCGGTTTGAAGAAAGTGCCTCGCATATGCGTTCTGGTATGACCAATAGCCTCAACCAGGATTTCGATTCCAAGATCTGCGCAGAAGCTGAAAAAGCCGCGGCCGAAGTGCAGCCCTGGTGGAAGACTGTACTGAAAGTGCTGCTGGTGATAGTTGTGATCGTAGTGGTGGCCCTGGTGATCGGCCCTGCCGTGATAGGAGCAGTAGGCGCATTGGCCGCTTCCATGGCGGGTGCAGTGGGCGTTGGTGCGGCGCTGGCAGGAACCATCGGCACATGGGTGGGAGCCATTGTGGGTGGAGCCATTGTGGGCGCATTATCCGGACTGACCATACAGGTAGGCAATAACCTGATAGATATGATCGGCAACGGTCCGTTCAGCTGGGACCGTGCTACAAGGGGCTGGAGACAGGCCATCATTGCAGGCGCTATCGGTGGTGCATTGGGTGGATTGGGCGGTCAACTGGGACAATTGCTAGTAGGCAGGCTCGCCACAGCAGGCATTTCAACCGGCTGGCAGCTGGTGGCCGAGTTCGGTATCAATATGGCTTTTGATACGGTGGGTGGTATCCTTGGTGATCTTGCCAATGGTAACCCCATCACACTCGAAGGGGTGCTGCAGGGAGCGGTGATCGGAGCTGTAGTACAGTTATCCTTTGTGGGTATCGGCCGGATGGCCCGTTCGGGAGAAGCGGGTCGTGAAGCAGGCCGTACGCTTACGCGGATGGAACGGCTGGCCATGGGCATCGAAGGCATCCAGAAAGGATCGATGGGCTTTGGAGAAAACCTTGGCGGCGGCCTGGGCGCCAGGATGGGAGGGCCTTCCGGCGAATGGTCGAGGAACGCCCTGGCGGCAGCTCGTGAAGCCATGGCTCCCAGGAGGCCACAGTCAGGCACAAACGAAGAACCGAATACAACCGCCCGGGGCGGATCTGAAGAGGCTACCACAGATACAACTGGCAGCGGTACCCGCCCGGCTGATGAAACAACCAGTTCGCCAAGACCGGCCGAAGATACAGGCACACCAACAACAACGGAAGAAACCAGCACGCCCAGGGCAACAGAAGATAGCAATGCTCCCCGACCCGCTGAAGACACAAATGTAAGACCATCCGAAGGGACAACACCTCAGGACGCAAGTATCACAAGGCCTGGTGAAGAAACTACAACATCCAGACCCGGAGAAGAAACAGCTGCTCCCCGTCCTGGAGAAGAAGCCTCCTCCGGAACCCGTGCAGGCGAAGAACCGGCAAATGCCAGACCGGATGAGCCAACATCCCGCCCATCAGAAGAAACCGATGGCCTGGTTAAAAGTGATGATCTCGAAAACGGTATCGCTGCTGAAAGGGAGCTACCGAACGGACATAAAGAACGTATCAATGAACACCTCGATCCGGAAGGCTGTTCCAGCTGTGACCTGCTCAAACGCCGCTACTCTGACATGTTCAGGCGCGGTCAGCTGGATATGGATGAAGCCAGCTTCAACGGCCTGATGGGTGAGATAGACCAGGTGAAAGCAGATCTCATCAATACACATGGCGATGCTATCCTGGATCCACCAACTGCTCTCAACAGGGGCGATATGATCAATGGCCGTACACGCCAGTCCATCTATGACGAATACCTGGGACGCATAACCGAAATCGAAGGCCGCATCCTGCCAAGCGTTAAGAACCGCACACTGGTAGTGGGCGAAGCTACTTTCGAGTATACGAATGCGCTGACAGAAAAATTAACCAGACCTGCCGGAGAGCCAAATCCAACCGGAACCCAGCAGGATATCACAGCCACCGGCTACGAATCCAGGGCCCATGTGGAACAGATGAATGCGGAACGCGGATTGCCCGCGCCTCCACCAGAAGGTGGTACCGTAATCGAAAACGGCCCTTCGCTGACCATCGAGCATAATATCGACGCCACCAACCTGGCTGCCAATTATCCTCCCAACTCCTTTGACCGGATGGTGTTCAACAATCCGGAAGTGCCGGGAGACGAAGCGCTGGTGAACGGTCTGCTGGAAGGCGTGCTCAGTAATGCTCCGAATGTATTAAGGCCTAATGCAGAAATACAGATCGGTTTAACAGGATCGGCAAGGGCCAAGGGAAGGATTTACCTGGATGGCCTGGTAGCGGGCGCAGGTGGCAGTCCGAGAGTGGGTGCAAACCCGGTTGAAGTAACCATCAATGGAAGAAGATACCAGGTGCGTATTGTGGAAACCAGCAATTTCAGCGCACCTTACAATGCAAGAAGAACGGAAGGTGGCAGGCTCAGAACATCCACCGGCCCAAGCAGGTATTATGTGTTCAAACTACTGTAATTTTAAGGTAAGGAATACATCATGACAGAACAGGAATACAAATATTACTTCGGATGCGGATTCACCTGGTGGACCATCCACATCTTTTTCAGGCCATTTGAAACGGCAGAAGGACAGGAATTGGATACCGTACAGGATGGTATCGATGAATTTGAAGAACAGGTGGAAGAAGTGGCAGCATGGCTGCTGGATGAAGTGGCTAAGCCTGGACTGGATTTTGTGATCGATAAAAAAGAAGTGTCTATGTTCAGCTGCTTAACAGAAAGCGAACCGCTGGTGAAAAACTGGATGCATCAGCTGATCAATATTATGCAGGCACAGCAAATCGGAGACAGGACAAAGCAGTTTGAATACCTGTATTGCCTGCTTATCGGATGGGAACTGTATATGATCATGATCGCTCAGAAATACCTGGACAATCTTCAAGCAGACGGTGCTGAAAAAAGAACAGAACTGATCAACCCATATGCAGACTGGTTGCTCAACGAGTGGGACCTGGCCTGCCGGAAATTCCTGGGCATAAGTGCAGAAGAAATGATGAAGAACGAAGAAGTCCGCAAGACCTATGAAGCCATTGCCATCAACTGGCATAGTACCATTGATGATACCATGAAGAAATATCTAAAAGCAAGTGCATGACAAACAGTAACCAGATCCTTTGGCATGTAAAGAATACAGCATCGCTTTTTATGCTGCCTGCAGATCTGACATTACCTGCCGGAGAAACGGTCCTGGAAGATTTTGATGGAAATACTGTTTCTACTAACCTGGATTTCCTGCAACCTTACGCCATAACTTATACTAAAGCACAGGAAATACTGGATGCACGGTGGAAGGAAAAGATGGCAGAGACTAAAAAAGCATGGGGCCATCTGTACAGGCTAACGGCCCTCTCCGGCAAAACCATTAATACGGAAGAGTTGAAAGACAGCTTTACTAGTTTTGTTTCCTCTGCTGAATCTTCTGTAAAAGATGTTTTTGAACAAGGGAAGAAAGCAGTGGAGAACCTGATGGAATCTGTTCAGCAGGGAGATCCCAAAACAGATGAGGAAAAGAAGTCTGTGCTAAACAGAATATTTGAATTGTTCCCCGGCCTGGGAAATGCCATTGACGAGAAAGCAATGGAAGAAGCAGTGAAAGACCCCGAGGCCTGGGCAAAAAAACTGGAAGAGCAATATCTTCCGCAGGAAAAGAAAGACGCATTCAAAAAATCACAGGAAAAACTGGCGAAAGACATCCAGGATTCAATAGCATCTGCGTTAAGGAATGTTGGCATTACCCCCTCTGCCGACTTCGATAAAAAGAGCGATCCAGGTACAAAAAAGTAGCTCCATAATCCGCACCCGTTAAGGCTTTTCAGGTAGCATAGCAATTTAATTCATCATATTATTGAACCGCTATGCCCGTTATATCTGTTGCAATTCAGAAAGGTGGATCCGGCAAAACCACCACCTGTATCAATCTGGCCGCTGCGCTGCAGCGGTCAGGCAGGAATGTATTGCTGGTGGACGCTGATCCACAGGCTAATCTGTCGCAGTCATTGGGAATTATCGATGAGCCCGAACATAACCTGTATTCTGAACTGAAAAAAGAAATGTCCGGAGAAGGCAGCAATGTGCGCCAGGCCATTCACAGAACAGATGGAGGGTTAAGTGTGCTGCCCGCCTCCTTGGAGCTGGCAGGCGCAGAGCTGGAACTGGTCAGTGTTTATGGAAGAGAGCAGGTGTTGAGCTGGCTCCTTCAACCGGTGGAAAACGAGTATGATTTCATTTTTATCGATTGCCCTCATGCAATCGGTATGCTGACCGTGAATGCGCTTACCGCCA